>RKRU01000190.1 GCA_007571225.1 Nitrosopumilaceae archaeon
TTGGATTCAGCGCAGCCCTGCTTGTTGCATTGAAGACAAACATCATAAGCAGAAGAATAGGGGCCTGTCTTGCTGCGGGATATGTGGCATATCTTGTCATGTCGCTTCTCAAGTAGTGATGGTGCATCATATGTAACTGTTTACATTCCCCACGCTTGAACAACCGATTCTAGGCATAAATTTGGCAAATTGTTTACGCCGGACGTAAACCGGAGTTCAACCCACCCACAAAATTCAACATAAGAGCGTCAAAAGTTATAATATATCATCCTCCATTTGTGTTGGATATGGCCCTTGTACATTATGGAGTTGTGCAATTATGAGCGGCACGGAGTTTGGCCGGGCGCTTGAATACCTGCGCAGTGTTGCAGACGGCAACGGATACACCAAGGGAAGACTCTTTGAGAGGATGATAAAGTCGTTCCTCGAAAAGGATCAGATATACCGGGAACAGTTTGAGGTAGTCTGGTTGTGGGATGACTATCCCGGCCGTGGCAGCCGGCATGATTTTGGAGTTGATCTGGTGGGCAAGAAGAGGGAGGATGGTTCGTTATGCGCCATACAGTGCAAGTTTTATGATCGTCAGACGATTAGAAAGCAGGATATCAATAGTTTTCTTGAGGCTGGCGCCAGATCTGAGTTTAAGCATATGATGTTGGTTTATACGGGTAGGGGTTATGGTAAAAACGTTGAGGATGCACTTAAAGGACATGAGTGTAGCGTGTTAAACTTTTATGATTTGGCCAGCTCAAATATTGTCTGGCCTGATCTGGCGGCAGGTCTGACGGATGTTAGGATTAGGGAGCCGTATAGTCTGAAGCCACACCAGAAGGAGGCGCTGGATGTCGTGGTGGAAAAACTAGGGGACCGTGGACAGATCCACATGGCGTGCGGAACGGGTAAGACCCTCTTGTCACTGCGGCTGGCAGAGAAGCTGGTCGGAGACGGGGGGGGGGGTCTTATCATGTATGCGGTTCCGTCCCTGTCGTTGATGCATCAGGCTATACGATACTGGGCGGAGCAAAGAAAAACTGATCATACTTATGTGGGCGTATGCTCAGATGCCAAGGTCAGCCATGGTGAGAAGACCGGCATACCGATCATTGAGATGGAGATTGGCGTAACTACAGATGCAGATAGAATTGCGGCGGCGCTGACAAAACAGAAAGACAGAAACAGGATGACCGTCGTGTTCACAACATACCAGAGTATGGAGGCCGTTGCAGAGGCCCAGAAGATATCAGGCGCGGTGTTTGATCTGGTGCTGTGTGACGAGGCCCATCGTACAACCGGTACGGAGGGCGAGTTTACACTGGTGCACAACAATGAGAAGATCAGGGCGTACAAGCGCTTGTACATGACGGCCACGCCCAAGATATACAGGGCCGCCACAAAGAATAAGGCCGAACAACTGGGACAGGATCTATATTCCATGGAAGACGGGGCGCACACATACGGACCCGTCCTGCACAAACTGAGCTTTTCTGATGCCATCGACAGGGATCTGCTGACTGACTATCAGGTTCTGGTTCTGGGCATATCGGAAGAGTATGGCGGGAGGGCACTGCAGAATCTGGTCGATGCGGTTACTGATGGGGGTGACATCAACCTAACCGATACGGCGCGCATGCTTGGCATATATCGCATACTAGAAAAACCCAATACGGAAAGTAACGTACCATCGCTTCAAACTGCCATTGTGTATACAAATCGCATACGCGACTCAGATACGTTTGCCAAATCATTTAAGGGTCTGATGTTGGAATCTGGAGTAAAAACTGGGTTTAATTGTGATGCCAAACATGTGGACGGCACGCAGAACACCACTGAAAGAGTAGATGCCCTACAGTGGCTGCGTGAATCGAGTTCAGATGAGCAGCAGTGCCGCATCGTATCCAACGCTAGATGCTTGTCTGAAGGTGTTGATGTCCCATCCCTTGATGCAATCTGCTTTCTGAATCCGAAATCATCTCAGGTGGAGATCATCCAGGCGGTGGGTAGAGTGATGCGGAAATCCAGAAAAAAGCAGCGCGGTTATGTAATAATCCCAATTGGAGTTCCACCGGATGCAGAGCCTGAGAGCATACTAAGTGACAACAAGGCATTTACACCTGTGTGGGACGTACTCAGGGCCCTGCGGTCGCATGACTCACGCATGGATGTAGAGGCAAATACGTTAGATCTCAAGAAGCGCCTACCCAAAAACGTGAAATTTATCGGTATAGACAGGGATGGCGGGCGTAGGGACAGCCAAGATGGCATAGAGACGCTTCCACTGGGCGACCTTGATGTTCCGGCCGAAGTTCTCTATTCCAGAATAGTCGAAGAGGTAGGCGACCGCCAGTACTTTGAGCGCTGGGCAAGTGATGTTGCAGATGTGGTTCCAAGAATTCAAGAGCGCATATGTATAGTGATATCCACCGGAGAAAAGACTGCCAGAGAAGAGTTTGACGCATATCTGAAAGGCCTGCGTGAAATTATTCACGACGATTTAACCGAATCCGATGGTATCGAGATGTTGGCACAACACATGATTACACGGCGCATATTCAACGCCATGTTTGGTTCGGATATTTTTGCAAAGTCAAACCCAGTATCGATAGCGCTGGATAATGTACTTTCAGTGTTGCAGCAGCACGGCCTGGATACCGAACTGAAGGATCTGGAAAAATTCTACACCAGCATAGAGCGGCGCGTAGGGGGACTTGATACGCATGACGCCCGCCAACCCGTAATCAGTGAGCTGTATGGGACATTCTTCAAGAAAGCATTCTCCAAGATGGCCGACAGGCTCGGGATTGTGTATACGCCTGTCGAGATAGTTGATTTCATACTGAGATCGGTGGACCATGTCCTGCGGGAGAACTTTGGATGCGGGCTTACGGACGCTGGCGTCAACGTCATAGATCCATTTACGGGTGCGGGAACATTCATGGCTAGGTTGTTATCCAAGGATTTGGGGCTCATACGCGACGAGGATCTGCACAGAAAATATCATCACGAACTGTTTGCAAGTGAGATAGTTCTACTGGCGTACTATATTGCCGCCGTAAACTGCGAGTCGGTATATGGACAGCGGACGGGCGTCTTTGAGCAGTTTGACGGCCTTTCCTTGATGGATACGTTCAATCTTGGTACCATAACGGAGCATACCGGCGATATAATGGCAGGCCCCAAGCGCCGTATAAGACAACAGCGCGAGACCAACATCACAGTAGTGGTGAGCAATCCGCCCTGGTCAGCAGGCCAGAAGTCGGCCAATGAGGACAACCGCAACGTCAAATATGACGAGATGGAGCGCAGGGTGGCCGACACGTATGTGAAGAGAGCGCCCAAGGGAAACAAGAGACAATTGTATAACTCGTACATAATGGGAATCAGGCGCGCCTCTGATATGATAAAAGATGGCGGAGTGATAGGATTCGTCACGCCGTCGAGCTATCTGACCGGCACCTCGGAGTCTGGTATCAGGGCGTGTCTAGAAGATGAGTTTACAGAAGTGTGGTGTTTTGATCTGCTTGGGCAAAGAGGTATGAAGAGACATGGGCGAAACATCTTTGAATATCGTGGCCAAAGTGAAGGTGGCACAACACAGGGCGTGGCCATCACAATACTGGTTAAAAATCCTGATCGGCGGGGATTTGTTTTGAACCGTACAGAACTACGTGATATTGATTATGAGGGGGAAGCAAAA
>RKRU01000192.1 GCA_007571225.1 Nitrosopumilaceae archaeon
CTCTCACTCAATCTCGGCGATGTTGTCGCCCTTTGCAACCGTGGCAGACTCTCTCACCTTGATGGATTTTACCGTCCCATCCCTGTGTGACTTTACGGCAACTTGCATCTTCATAGACTCCAAGGTGCATACGACATCACCCTTCTTGACATCGTCCCCTTCGGAGACTGCAACGGATACGACCTTGCCTGGGATCTGACTCTTCAGTACGGGGCCACCAGACCCTCCTCCTCTCGCCCCGGCAGCATCTGCGCCCCCGGAGTTCTTGTATACTATATCATCGAGATCGGCATGCATGCCAAGCGTGACTATAGTGCCATCTAGCAGAACCGTCAGGTTCCTAGTCGAGCCTGAAACATACCTGGCCTTGTGATATGTGCCGTTCAGCATAAACTCAATGCCATCAGAGTTCATGCAAAGTATGCGCATGGTGTGATCCGCTCCGTTGATTCTAATAGAATAGTCCCCTTTAGCTCCTCTGCTGGCTGCGCCGCTGTTGTTGTTGTTGCCGTCGTCGTCGTCGTTTAATACGGCCTCAAAACTTCCATCAAGGCCATCAATGGTATACTTCATCGGTACAGCATACTCCTCCAGTTCTCGCGGTCCGCACTATTTGTAGTACTACCGCCGGTAATACGGCCCTTTAGAAACTCCGAGTATACAGCAGCCGCTGCAAGCGCTGCAGTAGACTTTTCCCTTGTCTCCTCTAGCATATCCTTCTCTAGTCTCTCTATCATTCCGTACCGCTTTAGAAAGTCAGTGGAGAGCCGGCCCTCTCTGTACTCTTCGGATCTCAGAATCGTCTTGTACAGCGGGATAGAGGTCTCAACACCGCGTATGTAAAAGTCATCTAGCGCAGTCAGCATCCTTGTGCGCGACTCTTCAAACGTCTGTCCCCACGTCACCAGCTTTGCCATGAGCGAGTCGTAAAACGGCGACACCTTGGATCCCGGATATAGGTACGTATCGCACCGCACCCCCGGACCGTGCGGAATCTCCACATCGGGTACGGGTCCCGTGGACGGCGCAAAGTCCAGAAACGTATCCTCGGCGTTTATCCTGCACTCGATAGCATACCCATCCATTATCAGGTCCTTTTGTTTGAACGGAAGCGGCTCCCCGTTTGCAATGTCGATCTGCAGTTTTACAAGGTCTAGGCCGGAGACGAACTCCGTAATGGGGTGCTCGACTTGTAGCCGGGCATTGATTTCGATAAAGTAAAATTCGCCTGTATCAGCCCGCAGGAACTCTGCAGTTCCCAAATTCGTATAGTCTACGGCGTCTGCGGCATCACACACTATGGAGCCTATTCGCTGGCGCGTCTCAGCGTCTACTACAGGCGACGGTGTCTGTTCGATCAACTTTTGGTTGCGCCTCTGAATGGAGCACTCCCTCTCAAAGAGGTGGACTGCATTTCCGTGCGTGTCCCTTGCCATCTGGTACTCGATGTGGCGCGTCTTTTCAAGAAACTTTTCTACAAGTATGGCCGACTTGCCCACGGCCGCCATGGACTCTCCCATAACCGACTCGTATCCCGTGCGCAGCTCCTGATCGTCAGAAGCCAGCCGTATTCCCCTACCACCCCCGCCATACACCGACTTTAGGAGGACCGGATATCCGATCTCGTTTGCAATACGCTCGGCCTCATCAGCATCCCCCACCAAGTCGGGGCTGCCCGGCACGGTGGGAACATTAGCCTTTAGCATAGCCGCCTTGCAGCGCATCTTATCACCACACAGGTTCATAGAATCAGCAAACGGGCCGATAAAGTTGATGTGATTCCTCTCACACAGCCGCGCAAAGTCATCATTCTCAGAGAGAAACCCGTATCCGGGATGGACTGCATCTGCACCAGAGGAGAGTATCACTTCGAGTATCTTCTCCTGGTTGAGATACGACTTTGCCGGGGCGGCCTCGCCTATATGGTATGCCTCGCCTGCCTGCTTTACGTGAAGCGAGCTTGTGTCCTCGTCGGAGTATACTGCAACTGTCTTTATCCCTAGGGCCCTGCAGGTACGGATGACTCGCAGCGCTATCTCTCCTCTGTTTGCTATTAGAACCTTCTCTATTGCCATCGTCATCACAGGTTTATGTTTCCGTGCTTGCGCTGTATCTGCCTCTCGCGCTTGTTTGCAAGCATCTTCAGCGCTCTTACAAGCATTGGACGCGTCTCTGCCGGATCAATTACGTTGTCTATCGTACCGTGCGACGCGGCCACATAGGGATTCTCAAACTTTTCTGTGTACTCGTCGATCATGGACTTTTTGAGCGCCTCTGGATCGTCGGAGCTCTTTAGCTCCTTTCGGTACATGATTTTTACTGCGGCCTCCCCGCCGAGAACGGCGCATCGGGCAGTCGGCCACGCATAGTTGATGTCTGTGCGCAGATTCTTGCTTGACATTGCAATGTAGGCCCCGCCGTACGCCTTGCCCACCACTAGCGCGATCTTGGGAACCGTGGCCTCGCAGTATGCGTATAGCAGCTTGCTGCCGTGCCGGATGATTCCATTGTGCTCCTGATTTGAGCCGGGCATGTATCCGGGGGTATCTACCAGCGTAATTAATGGAATGTTGAACGCATCACAGAAGCGGACAAAGCGGGCCGCCTTGTTAGACGAGTCTATGTCAAGCGCGCCTGCAAGGTGCATAGGGTTGTTTGCCACTATTCCCACCACGTTTCCATCCATGCGGGCATATCCCACTACAATATTGGGCGCAAAGAACTCGTGGACCTCAAAGAACTCGTTGTCGTCCACTATCAAGGTTATAATGTCCTTTATCTCGTATGGCTGCAACGGGTTCTCAGGAAGGATGTTGATCAGGCCGTGTTCCATCCTGTTCGGATCGTCGCCCGTACTCTTGGGATCGGGCCCCTTTGAGTTGTTCTGCGGCAGAAACGAGAGGAGCTTACGGATATAGTCCATGCAGTCGTACTCGTTGCGCGCCACAAAGTGCGCCACGCCGCTCTTGGAGCCGTGTGCCATGGCGCCGCCAAGGTCCTCAAACGATATCTCCTCGCCCAGTACGGTCTTTACCACATCGGGGCCGGTCACAAACATGGTGCCTGCTTTTTCAACCATTATGACAAAGTCAGTCATTGCAGGCGAGTAGACAGAACCGCCTGCGGATGGCCCTATGCTGGCAGTTATCTGTGGGATGACCCCAGAGGCAAGCTGGTTGTGGTAGAATATATCGGCAAAGCCGTCAAGGCTCATGATTCCCTCCTGTATGCGCGCACCCCCAGAGTCCATTATACCTATGACGGGACACCCCGTCTTTAGCGCGTGATCCATAATTTTGGTTATTTTAGCAGCCCCCATCCTACTCAGGGTTCCCCCTAGGACTGTAAAGTCATATGCAAATACGAATACCTGCCGTCCGTCCACAGTGCCGTACCCCCCGACCACCCCGTCGGTGAAAAACTTTTTCTTCTGCATATCATATTCGTGATAGTGATGCGTGGCGAGCGCGTCCATCTCGGTAAACGTGCCCTCGTCAAGAAGCAGGCTTATCCTCTCCCTTGCAGTCAGTTTGCCCTTTTCATGTTGGGCGCTTATACGGGACTCGCCGCCCCCCTGCAGGGCGGTCTTCTTGTTTTTGGCATAGATGTCCAGTTTGTCTGCATGCATTACTATTGGATCCTCAATAGCTGTTTCATATATTGATTTGTTTTGTCTGT
>RKRU01000049.1 GCA_007571225.1 Nitrosopumilaceae archaeon
ATTCATGCCAAAAGTATTATACACATGATTTTTTATGCCTAATACGTACTTTACATGAAATTTTTAATCTTTAAATAATTTTTGTACGTAACCTAACCATGGATCTTGACGGTTATGGCATTGCAATTGCACTCTTCATCGTACTGACGCTGGTAGTGGGCATACTTACGGGAAAGATGGTAAAGCAGAGTGGCAGAAGGCTCATAATTGCAGGAAAGAGTCTGCCGCTTGCAATGGTAGGAACCATGCTAGCCGCGCAGGCGGTGGATGGAAACTCCTCGCTTGGAAATGTGGCGCTAGTGTTTGAGTTAGGATTCTGGGCGGGCGCAGTCGTGCCCATCGGACTAGGAGTCTGTCTACTGATTACAGCAGCATTCTACGCCAAGCCACTAAATAAAATGATGATGATTACGCTACCTGACTTTTACTTCCGCAGGTACGGCAACGGCGCAGAAGGAATAGCAGGAGTTTTAATGATAATCAGCTTTATAGTTTTGGTTGCAGGGAATCTTGCGGCAAGCGGGTTCATATTGGAGACCGTCTTTGGGATCAATTTTTTCTGGGGAATAGCCATATCGGCCACGGTGGTTTTGGCCTATACCATAGCAGGCGGCCTCTTTGCATCTGCATATACTAACCTCTTCCAAGTGTATCTAGCAATTGGTGCGTTCTGGGTCGGATTCCTCTTCTTTGCCGGCGGATTCTCAGATGCGCCGTGGAGCGTCATATACAACAACGCGCCACCGGAATTTTTGGACCTGTCGGGCCTCTTTGACATAGGCAACGGCGCCCTGATAAACTGGGGGGCAATACTTGCGCTCGGACTCGGTGACATCGTCGCGCTCGACTTTATGGAGAGGGTCTTTGCAGCCAAGAATCCAAAGACGGCAAGACGCGGGGCGTTCATGGGAGGGGCGCTCACCCTCTTTACGGTGGTGCCGACTAGCATGCTTGGAATAGTGGCGCTGTACTACCTTCCGGCAGACACCGTTCCAGACCTAGCGCTGCCGCTGCTGAGCACACAGTACCTGCCGTTTGCGATAGGCGCCTCCATATTGATGGGGGTGATCGGCGCATCGATGTCGACTGCAAGTGGGGGACTGCTTGCCATATCGAGCGTCATATCAAGAAACCTCATAAACAGGATAATACGCAGAAGGTGGCTTGGAAAGCCCAGTACAAGCGATAGGAGCCTACTGGTCATAACGAGGGTCGTGCTTCTGCCCATGGTGGTCGCAGGGGCCACGCTTGGGTACTTTGTTCCAAATCCAGGAGTCTACCTAGTACTGGCATTTGACATCATGTTTGCGGGCGCCTTTGCCCCGCTTACTCTGGGATTGTTCTGGAGAAAGGCAAACATGCCCGCCGCGATAGCGTCACTCGTAGTTGCGTCCCTGCTCCGGTTCTCGTTCTTCTTTACGATGCCAGTAGAATGGGCTGGACTTGACACTATGATACCGCCCATTGTATCGTTTGCGCTGTTTATCGGAGTGGCGCTGGCAACACAGGGCAAGTACCCCGGAAAGGCAAGGCACGATGTGCGGGACTATGTGCCGCCCGAGGAGGACATCATTGCAGGAGAGGACCTCAAGCACTTCAAGGAGGACTTTATGAACTCTGGATTCGACATCGGAACTAGCAGTAGTAGTGGCGGTGACGTTAGTGGTGACTATGGTGGTGACGATAGTAGTAGAAGCGGTGGTTCTGCCCCCCGGAAGATAGGGCAAGGCAGCCCGATATGATTTTAATGACTACTCCACTGCGATCCACGTAATGAAGTACCCGGACATATTCAACCCGGATCTGTCAAGGGTCGGCACTGCAGAATCGCAGATGTACAACCTTGTGGCAGGGGAGCTGGTTACACATGTGGTAAGGACATCTCTCGGCCCGCGCGGGATGATGAAGGTGTACATAGACATACTCGGGGAGGAGACCATAACAAAGCACGGTGGGGCTTTTCTGCGAAAACTGGATGTAGACCATCCTGCTGCAAAGACCGTAATCGACGGGGTGAACTCGGTGGACAACCATGTGGGAGACGGAACCGTCTCTACGGCCATAGTAACAGGCGCGCTGCTCAAGGAGGCAAAGCAGCTGCGAATCCGCGGGGTACCCACTGCAGCCATAATACGCGGATTTGAGTTCGGGATGAAGGCAGCGCTAGATGGGCTTGCCCGCATAAGGTTTCACACTGACCGTACGGACAGAAACATGATGGAATCACTTGTAAGATCATGCATTAGGGGAAAGGCCTTGGGAGGAGGCTTTGATAAAGTCGAAGATTCTGTGGTGCAGATGATCGTAAATGCCATGTACTGCGTGACGGACCTTGGGGGGCGCAGGACAGATGTCGATGCAGTAAAGATTGAGGAGAAGATTGGGAACCCTTCTGAGACACGGCTTGTTAGGGGGACCATAATAGACAAGCCTACGGACGGACCTATGATGCGCAGGGCCGTACATGACGCAAGGATTCTGCTGATAAACGAACCGCTTGAAAGAAGCAGGACCAAGACCGAATCCGAAGTTACGATTACGGCCCCCGAGATGATGGGGGAGTTTCTAAGACGGGAAACTGACAATGTTACGGATGCAGTCAAGCCGATACTGGATTCTGGGGCCGATGTGGTAATATCAAGAAAGGGCATAGACGAACGAGCCCACGAACTTTTGTGCCACTCAGGAATAGTCTCGATTCGAAGGGTAAAGTACAACGATCTATGGTGGCTTGAAAAGTCCACGGGAGCCAGTACATGCAACGACATACACAACATATCAGAAGACGAACTCGGGCATGCCGACTGCATCTACGAGAGGAAGATAGACGGGGACAGAATGTTCTTTGTAGAGTCGCATAACAATCCCAGGTCGGTCACACTGCTTTTGCGCGCAAGCTCAAAGCGATACCTAGATGAGTTTCACCGTACGGCGCTAAACGCGCTGTATGTGTTGAGAAACTTTGTCGAGTCTCCGCATCTGGTCTTTGGCGGCGGCTCGTGCGAGGCCGCGCTGGCCAAGATAGTAAGAGAGAAAGGCGTATCGGTCAAAGGCAGAGAGCAGGTCGCAGCGCTGCGATTTGCCGACGCGCTAGAGGAGATACCCCTGACGCTAGCAGAAAACCTCGGAATGGACAGACTAGATGTGCTGCCCGGTCTGAGATCCCTGCATTATCACGCCGGTCTGACAGACAGCAAGCAGGGCGGTACGGGCAGCAGGCAGGGCGGCCGCACTGCTACATGGTATGGCATTGACCCGGATACCAGAGATGTACGGGACATGTCAGTAGGCGCCGTACTGGAGACTGCCATAGTAAAGGAACAGATGATAAAGACTGCCACCGAGACTGCGTGTATGATACTGAATGTGAATGATCTTTTTATAAAAGATCTTATCGACAACACGCACTGCCACATAGACGGGACCGTCCACGCGCACAAGGACCCCGGAAGGAACCACAACCACTGGGAACAGGAGGGACTAGAGCAGCGCCAGATGCACCACTACTACTGAGTATCAGGTAGTACACGACGCCCTGCAAGAGTAGCAATTCTGCGCCGCGGCGTCACGGTCGTAAAACTGGTCGCAGTGCAGTATGTCACTTGCCCGAATTTGGAACCGCGCCGGCCGCC
>RKRU01000029.1 GCA_007571225.1 Nitrosopumilaceae archaeon
AGGATCGAGGATGCCGATATCAGAATCAGCTGTACCTGCACACGCGTACCCGTGATAGACGGACATACAGAGTCGGTATTTGTAGAGACCGGCGGCCAGATAGATCCACAAAAAGCAAAGGAGACATACGGCGACTACAACAAGAACATCACCACACAAGGCCTGCCATCTGCACCTAGGGACTATTACGCATTCCACGAGGACCCCACGCGGCCGCAGCCTAGAATGGAGCGTTCCGTCGGTGATGGAATGACCACTACGATAGGCAGGGTGGAGAAGGAGGAACTCTTTGAGAACGGTCTGAAATATGTACTGTTTTCACACAACAAGAAGATGGGCTCGGCAAAGGGGGCAATACTCCTTGCGGAGATGCTGTACAAAAAGGGCAAGATCTAGGATTCTTCTGTAATTTTTCAGAGATCATATTATGCGGATTCAGTGTCTGTCATTGTAGCTATTTGTCACTAGGCACGTAACCGTTCGAGGCATGATGAGTGGCCGCCAAGTCACACAAGTGGCCGTTCTTCTCCCACATATCCGAATGTCCGGTTCTGAGTATAAATTCCAGAAACCGTTCACGCCGGACATAAAATTTACGTTCAGAGTATGTTTACGTCCAGCGTAAACAATTTGCCAAATTTGTGCCTAGAATCGGTCATTTCGGCGTGGGGATGTGAATGGTTATCGTTCAGGTATGGGGGGAGGGAGGGATGGACCTAGGCATCTGCCCATCTTTGGTAACTGTTTACATCCAGCGTAAACAATTTGCCAAATTTGTGCATGGGATAGGTCATTCAGGTGTGGGGGACGTAAACAGTTACCATCTTTGATTGAATGTAGATAATTCCCAATTTTTCACTGATAATTTATAATAACCACAAGTCTAGACAGCGCCGATCGCATGCCAGCTGCTAAAAATCGCCCGAGAGTAGATGATCTGGATCTGGGTATACTTTCGGAGCTCTCGGCAGATTCGTCCATATCGATCCCGCGCCTCTCTGAGAAGATAGGGGCTAACCCGTCAGTGGTATACTCTAGAATCAAGCGCCTTGTCAAGAATCGTCTCATCGAGGGATATACCATTATAATAAACGACGCAGCACTGGGCTGCGCAGTAAAGGCGCTGATTGGGTTAAACATAGACACCAACAAGCGGGATCACATAATAGAAGAGATCTTTGAGATCAATGGGGTAAGGGAGGTAGCAGAGGTGACCGGCAGGTTTGACATATTGGTTACCATGTATTCAGAGTCGCTTGATCAGATGCACAGGGTGATATCTGAGAGAATGGGCAGGATAGACGGTGTCCTGTCTTCTGAATCCTTCATCGAGATGAAGTCGCGTACAAAGGCAATATCATATATGAGAAAAAGGGACGGTGAAGAGTAATGCAACCTCAAGAAAAATCCGAATCCAGAGTTGCAGTGTATTATGAACTGACCAAGCCCAAGATATGGTATCTGCTTGTATTTACCGCGTTTGGGGCCACGCTGACGGCATCCAACATATATGGTGTGGAGGTCTCCATGTGGACTTGGGCCCTTGTGCTGTCATCGGTTGCGGCCGGATCGGCTGCAGCCAACACCCTCACAAATTATCACGACCGTGACATCGATGCCATAATGGAGAGGACCAAGAAGAGGCCGCTCCCTTCAAGGAGGATATACCCTGCCACCAAGGCCAGGGACTTTGGACTGGTACTTGCAGGAGCGTCACTGGTACTTGCAGGGGCCATATCCCTTACGACGACTGTGGAGCAGGGTGTGTGGGCGGCTGGATTCATCGCGTTTGGCCTGTTCAACAACGTGCTGATCTACTCTTATATCCTGAAGCGCAACTCTAGGACCAATATCATACTTGGCGGCCTCTGCGGCGGGGCTCCACCGATGATAGGGTGGGTTGCCGTTACGATGTCGGATCTATGGACCATGGGACTTGCAATGGCGGGACTGGTCTTCATATGGATTCCCATGCACATCTGGGCATTGACGCTGCACTTCAAGGAGGACTACAACAGGGTGGATGTTCCCATGCTGACTGCGGTACAGTCCGAGAAGACCTCCGCTAGGTCCATTGCGATATCTACTGTGGTAATGGTACTGTTCTCCATATCCCCGTTCTTCCTGATTATGGATGGGACGGCCGAGTACATGGTGGGCCCCGTATACCTGTGGACTGCCGTGGCATCTGGCGCCCTGATGGTGGGGCTGTCCGCATGGGTCATGGCCAAGCCCATGGAGCGCGCATCATGGACGCTGTTCAAGTTCTCAAGTCCGTATCTTGCGGTACTGTTTATTGCACTTATGATAGATTCTGCCTTGTAGCGTTATAGTAGGCGGCACGGAAGGTCTCATACCGGATATGATGTAGTCAGTATGGCGCCGGTCAGTCGTATCTACCCATCAGGCCGAATAGTCCGTACATTTTTTTGAGCTTTATCACGGGCATGTACGCGTATCCTGTCTCTATGATGTCTGCAAACTCCGGCTCCGATGAAAAGTCCGTTCTATACTTGACAAAGCGGCCGTCCGGCTCTGCATCACTTCTAAGATAGTAAAACTCCAGCCCGAATTGCTCTACTCCGTTGTGAATCAGGTGTCCTAGTACCCATCCTTCTTTCTTCTCTTTCTTCTCCTTCTCATCCCCATTCACATCATCACTTCCCCCTCCGCCACTCTTCTTGCCCGTTGGCATGGCGTACAGGGTCAGATTCTGCATCTCTTGTGAGTCGGGATTGTGTGCCAGCCTAGTAAGGCTGCCAAGATCTGACAGTTCTGACGAATGAAACATGTCCGCCATATCGTTATCCATATCGCCGATTAACTCGACATCCCCAATGGTTCTGGATTTGAGGTATATGATGGGGGCATAGACTGCTATGTTTGCAGCGGTATCCACTACGTTGCAGACCTCCTTGGTGCCGTCTATCTTGTATGAGACATACTTGCCTTCCCTAGGCAGTGGAGCATGTAGTACCACCCTTGTATTTGAGAGGTGTTGTATGTTGGCGATCACCCTCTTCCTATCCATCTCAAATACATACAACGGCTCGGTATATTCCTTGTATGCACAGGTCAGCCTGGCCAGATCCTCAAAGCTTGCAAGTTCGATGCGGTATTCTGTAAGGGATTCGTCCACTACGGGCATGCGAATCGTGTATTATTATTTCTTTGATGCCCTGTCCGCATCATCTATATGAGAATGTACACATCTGGATTTTAGGATTTTGGCCACATGCGGTTCCATGTCTCGCCAAACTTCTTTACCATCTCACCGTATGCGTTCATCTGGTCCAGTCCCGTCGCGTTTAGCGCCTTTTGCCAGTTCTCGGCAAACTGTGCAAACCCGCCCGAACCGGCATCGTTTAGCGCCTTTTGCCAGCCCTCGCTGAACTCTTTAAAAGACCATATACCTGCATTGTTCATGGCCTTTTGCCAATTTTCGGCAAACCTCTTCATCGTGTCGGCACTTGTATCGACTGTGGCCTTCTCCCAGACATCGTTGAAGCGGGCCTGCATCTCGTTGTTTGCCTCCTGCGCCTGCTCAAACATCTTCTTCCAGTTTTCAAGCGACTTTGTATATTCCTGCCATAACAGATCCCATTCCTTGACGTT
>RKRU01000193.1 GCA_007571225.1 Nitrosopumilaceae archaeon
ATATCCCGTATCCGTATTCATTCCGGCAATCCCGTTGACTGAGGAGCTTGATATTACATCTCCGAGCATCTGTGAGAGGTCCTGCATAGATTCATCTGCCTGGGGCATTATCCTGCTCAGCGACGGGGTCAGCTCGCGTATTACTGACATGCATGGACTGAGTGTCACTACTATATCCCCCACCTCCGAGATGGTGTCAAGCCGCAACCTGACGCGCTCCATTGAGAGTCTTGCATGCTTTATCATCTTTTGTATTCTCCGCAGGTTGGCCAGTTCCTGCGCATACACTCGCGCGTATGGTCGTGTTGCATTACTGCGGTTTGCTCCTACCGTCTTTTGAAATATATCCGTGCCCTTCTTCTCAAGCTGCGTCTCTATCTTTTCAAGATAGGATATCTGGGCCGTAAACTTGCTCTGGACTGCTGCTATCCTCTTTGGCAGCGACTCCTCTTGCCTGACCTTCTCAAGCATGCGCTTTGATATACTCTTGCTGTCGGATTTGTCCCATGAGTCCTTTAACATCAAGTTTTAGTTGCGGCATGGGTTTTAAGCAAGTTTGTCACTGCATGTCTCTTCACCGCGGTTACGTGTGGGTGCGGTGACATGTCCCCCCCCCTCTCACCCAAACGTAAACGTAAAGATCTCAAAGCCCTCGCCTGTTATGCGCAGCTCCATCTCATGGGTGGAGCCGGCGTCTGCGCTTATGATGTTGTACAGGCGCGGCTCATCCGTGACGAGCATGCCCGTCTCTGGGTCTACGTCGTGTCCTGCAATGCCGGCCGCAACAGGACTGCCGTCTATGAGGACCTCAATTGTACTCTTTCCCTCAGTTACGATGTTGACCTCCTTTGCACTGTACTTTAACAGGATGCCGCCGCTGTCGTCTGCCAATCCCATGCTTCCATAGTTGTTCTTCCACTTGCCTGCCATGTAGAACTTGTCCTGGCTGACTGACGCAGGTTGCCCATACGTGACAGTCTGCCCAGGCTTGAATCCCTCTTCGCTTCCAAGGTTGTTGCGGTTCTGGGCAAAATGATAACCAAGGTACAGTTCAGGTGTTCTAAACAAGGTATGTTCAAACTCCTCAATCTCGACTGTTGTACCAGATACAAGTGACTGCTGTGGCGCTCCGAGGGCTGCGGCACGTTCTGCGAGCAGCTGTTGTATCACACGCTCAGTCTCCCCGTACCTGCCCTCGCCTATGTGGTCGTACCGTATGTACCCCTCATGGTCGGCAATGTACTTGCGCGGCCAGTACCTGTTCTCAAAGGCCTTCCACGTGTCCTTGTCGTTGTCCATTACCACGGGATAGTCGATGTTGTGCTTTGTGACTGCCCTCCTTACGTTGTCGGGATCCTTTTCAAACTCAAATTCGGGGGAGTGCACACCGATTATGAGCAGTCCATATTCTGCATACTTTTCGTCCCATGCCGTAATGTATGGCAAAGTGCGGATGCAGTTTATGCAGCTGTACGTCCAAATGTCATACATTACGACACTGTCCTCCATTTTGGCTGCTAGTGATTCTGGTGTGGTGTTGATGTAATGTGCTATTCCGACTAGGTCCGGGGCCGTCTTGAAACCGGACTTGTCTGCAGGTGTGCCGAATTTCGTGTCAACAGGCAGGGCCTGCGAGTCAAGCGTTGTAAGCGCCACGCCTAGTGCGCCTATTCCGATTGCAACTGCGGCACCAAGAATCAGCGCAGTCTTTATCTCAGTCTTCATCGTACTGCCATCTCCATATGTATCATCCCAAGAATATTAGTTCATTTAAAAGTGGAAAGTTGGCAATCTGTGCAAGTTGGTTTGTCAATACCAGTACTCCCAGTATAATTATGAATGCGCCCAGTATGGGATTGTAGTACTTGAGGTGTCTTGACATGGCTCTGATCATTCCAGTGGCCCTTGAATAAAAGACACCCATGAGTATGAAGGGTATACCAAGTCCAAGTGAGTATGTCAGCAGCAGGTTGAATGCTGCTGATGGTGTGGTGGCGGCCAGCGTTAAGATAGTGCCTAGTATGGGACCGACGCACGGCGTCCACCCGACTGCAAAGGCCAATCCAAACACAAACGACATCGGATAGCCAGTTTTTGCGCCCTTTGGAAGGAACTTTTTTTCAATGTTGAGCTGGCGCACCTTTGTAGATATGATCAGAAATGCGCCAAACGAGATTATTATAACTCCACTGATGTAGTTGAGTCCCTCCACCAGCTCCGTGGTGTGTTGTGAGAGTATGCTGTTTATCAGCACACCCACAATCGAGAATACCACAGAGAAGCCCAGTACGAAGAATACGGAGTTTAGTATGATGTTTGTCCTGTTTATGGTGAGGGTCTTTGTTTTGTTCTGCCCGGCAATGTCAGACATTGTGGTGCCAGATATGTATGCAAGAAAGGCAGGTATCATGGGCAGTATGCACGGGGCCGCAAAGGATGCGAGTCCTGCCAGTGCGGCTACTGCTAGTGTCAGCTCTGCCATAAAGGAACTTTGCAGGAGCACTTTAAAGCATTCTTCCAAATATGTGGGGAATTATATATGTACATTCAAATGTGCGATATCTCAACTCTTCTGAGAATTTGTATGGTGTAAAAGTGCCATGGTATATAGGGTTTGGAAACCATACTGCAGGCTTTATGGCATGTGATCTGGTTTTAGGTTGTTGTGCAAAACAATTTTTGTGCATCTCTTAGTTTGCAGTCCGGTCTGTCGTGGGTCATAGCAGCAAAAGTCGTACTAGATTCACCCAACCAACATCTTGTATGTCACAGACGTTTTTTCATCATGTTGATGGCAATAGTCTTTATCATGTCCATGATGTTCATTGTTCTCATGTTCGGCCTTTCTGCAAACTCAGAGACGTATCTGTGCAGGCGTTTTTTGGATATATGGTGAAAGATTTCCATGGTGCTGCGATTGGTGCCAGCCCAAAACGACTCGATGTAGTTGATGTGGGCGTTGTCCCTTACATACTCGCAGGCATAGTGGTTCACCGTCGTGTGGTTGGAGAGTCTGTTGTATCTTCTGGTTCTCGTCTGTATAGATTATACAGTCGGGTTCTACGTTACATTCAATGAGATGTGTGGGTGGTAGTGGTAGATTCTGGAGCGGGTTCTACCCTGATCTCTTCGGTGTCTCTGTCCTTTATACCTACAACTGTTGTCTTTTTGTCCTTGTGTCTTTCGTTGGTGTGTTTGTTCTTCTCTATGTCTCATGTGGATATCGTCTGATTCCATCGGCCCCTTTATCTTCTTCTTTGGGGCCAGCGTCTACTGCGTCTCGCGTAGATGTTGTACTATAAACCATGTCGACTTTTGGGTATGCCTAGGGTTCCTTGTGCAGCTTTATGGATGATATTCCCTTGATGTTTGTTATAAACTGGTATGGCTATTGCCTAGTTTTGGTATCTGATCTTGCTGTACTTCATCATTATGGTTCTAATCCTGAGGCTAAATCTCCGGTAGCAGCTGCGACAATAGTACGGTATCGTCTGTGTTGCGCCAGTCTCAGTCGTACACCTGCAGTCGCACTTGGGACATTTGCATCTGTCCTTCCAAATGTTGGCTCCAAACCATGCCATTGACATCTCCTCGTCTAAAGAT
>RKRU01000091.1 GCA_007571225.1 Nitrosopumilaceae archaeon
TTGCAAGCGATCTGCTTGATACGATTCCTACCATAATGAAGAGAATCACCCGCAGTAGAGAGGAGGACCGGATGCAGTGACCACCCTGAATCCAGACATTCTCAGAAGGGTTGCAGACGGCACCGAAAGGATGGTATCGGACCTGCAGCAGCTGATCAGGCAGCCGAGTGTCTCGGCAAAGGGCGAGGGCCTCGCAGAGTGCGCCAGACTAGTGAGTACAATGCTGGAAAAGTCCGGCCTGGATTCTGAGATACTGTATCTAGGTGAAGACATCAGTGTGCCACCTGTCGTATACGGGGAGGTGCAGTCAAGGTCCAACCCAGACAAGACGCTTCTCTTTTACAACCACTATGATGTGCAGCCGGCAGAACCGTTTGACCTGTGGAGCCATCCCCCGTTTGAGGGAGTACGAAAGGGCAATAGGGTATTTGGGCGTGGGGCGGCAGATGACAAGGGGGAGTTGGTGGCGCGCATGCATGCAGTAGAGGCGTTCTTACACACTACAGGCGACGTTCCGTGCAACATCAAGTTTGTAATCGAGGGAGAAGAAGAGATCGGAAGCCACCACATGGGACAATATCTAGACAAGTACAAGAGCAAGTTTGCGTGCGACGGCATAATATGGGAGTTTGGCTATGTCGATGCCAACGGCCGTCCTATAATCAGCCTAGGAATGAAGGGGCTGATGTTTGTAGAGCTGGCAGTTAGGGGCCCCGCAAGGGATGCACACTCAAGCCTAGCAGTAATAATACCAAACCCTGCGTGGCGGTTAGTGGAGGCACTTGGTACGATGCGCGCCCCCAGCGGCCGCATTACAATTTCGGGATGGTACGATGAGGTGAGGCCTTTTACTAGGACAGACATGGAGCTGCTCGAGTCCGAGGAGTTCGACGAGTCAATGTTCAAAGAGGAGTTCGGCCTAGACTCCCTTCTAGGTGGCAGGAGCGGGCTGGAGGCACGAAAGGCACTGGCCGGAGAACCCACCTGCAACATAGCAGGACTGACATCTGGTTATGCCGGAAAGGGCGCAAAGACCGTCCTTCCCACAGTCGCCACCGCAAAGCTTGACTTTAGGCTGGTACCTGATATGATCCCCACCCGGCAGTTTGCGCGCATACAGGCGCATCTTGCATCACGCGGGTTTGGGGATATCGATGTTGCGATGGTACACGGGGAATCTGCAGCACGGACAAGTCCGTCTGAGCGGCTGGTATCTGACGTGAATAATGCAGCAGGGGCCGCATTTGGAGTGCGCCCGGTCATGAACGTCTCAAATCCTGCCACAGGTCCCATGGCTTCGTTTGCCCGCATATTGAATGCGCCGTGCGTGGCAGTGGGCGGAACGTATGTCTACTCCCGTATACACTCGCCTGACGAGTTTGCCCGCATAGACTTGCTTGAGAAGACAGCAGACTGTATGTGCCGCATTATGGACAACTTTGGCTTCCCGCAAGTGACGTCTGCGTAAAACCACGCTGTAGCGTGGCAAAAGTCTAGAGGCTGTGAGTTTTTTTTTTTTGCTGTACGTGTGAATTTGCCTGCCCCGTCTGACACAAAAAATGTAGTAGACGAGGCCTCGCAGCGTAGCGCATGCTCTTAACGTCTGTAGATAGCCACAGTATATTTGAAAAAACTACAGGGTAATGTCGCGCCACGTACAATAATACCAACGTACCGGCCTCAGCATACGGCAAGATGAGTACACATTGCATAGAACGATTAATCGTCTATCCTTAACGCCTTTGAAGGACACTGGCCTACTGTTTTTGCGATCTCGTCTTGCGTCGCACCATCCTGTACTATGACGAACCGGCCGTCGCGGACCTGGAATACGGACGGGAGATTTTGTACACATTTTCCAGAATGGATGCATGTATCTTCATCCCAGATTACTTTCATGATGTGGTTTGGAACGAGCAATTAAAAAAGATGTTGGCTCGGCCGGCTGGAATTATATACATACATTCAATAATGTACAATGGCCTAACTCTTCTGAGAATTTGTATGACATGAAGGTGCCATGGTGTGACATAAATAGAATTTGGAAACCATATTACAGGCTTAATGGCACGTACTCTGATTTTAGGTTGTTGTGCAGAACAGTTTCTGTGTGCCTCTATTGGTTTGCAGTCCAGTCTGTCGCGAGTCATAGTAGCGGAAGGAGTATGGAAATTATAGTTGTTTACGTCTAGCGTAGGGGTTAATCTATATTCGTATTAGTAGCCTGCCGGCTTGTCTGGTATGGGCATGCTATGCAATGAAAATCCTTTGAAGAGGCACAGCATACCACCGGCAGGGATCTCTTCACCCATGTGTGGTGTAGGCTTGTTTTTTAGTGTTAGTTGTATGCGTGAGGAAGTTATATACGTAAAGTCACACCATGCTTGTCAGTGTAACCCTTTACATCCTCCATGCTCAAATGACTTATTCTAGGCGCAAATTTGGCAAATTGTTTACATCAGACGTAAACAGTTACTGATCCATGCTCGTGTCGTCAAATCACATTTACAAATACTGGAAAAAGACAATAGCTTAAATTAACGAGTCCAAACCGCTCTATTGTATGCTTCCAGCACAGCAAGGTTACGACAGAGCAATTACGATCTTCTCCCCAGACGGCCGCCTGTACCAAGTCGAGTATGCCATAGAGACAGTCAGGCGCGGTGCCATAGCAGTGGGCATAAAATGCAAGGAGGGGATAGTCATTGCAGTCGAGGAGAAGGTTAGAAAGCTCCAGATATCCAATACGGCCCAGAAGATCTTTCAAGTAGACGATCATGTCGGAATTGCGGCAGCCGGCTACATTCCAGATGCTAGGAGTCAGGTAGACAATGCTAGGTTCTTCTCCCAGAGCAACCGCCTCATATACGACGAGCCCGTCGAGGTGGAGACCATTGCAAAGCATCTTGCCGATCAATCTCAACAGTTCACCCAGTATGGCGGTGTAAGGCCATTTGGTGTGGCGCTCATACTAGGCGGGGTCGTAAACGATACCCCACAGCTCTTCCTGACCGATCCGAGCGGCACCTACATATCATATGATGCAGTGGCCATCGGTGCAGGTTCAGACGACGCCACGCAGTTCCTAGAAAAGCACTACACTGAAGACATTACGATGGAGAATGCGTCGGCCTTGGCAGCTGCATGCATATACCTCTCAAGCGAGGACAAGGAGGGATCCGAACATATTAGGATGGCGCGCATAAAGACAGACACCGCCGCATACGAGTTAATTGAAGCCGACGCCGTTGCAGGTCATGCCGCAAGTGCCAGGGAACAGTACCCGCAGAATACTGGATAACGACAATTGACTATATCAGTAGCAATTCCGGGGTCTTCGCTTTCAGACGAGTCGCTAAAGTCGGCCAGGACACGCAAGGCATCAGTCATGGCAAGGGCCTGTGCCATATTCGGGGTGGATACCATATACGTATACGCTGAAGGGAGAGACAAGGAAACGGAGGCAGATGTGGACTTTCTTGTAACCATGCTCCGGTATATGGAAACGCCGCAGTTTTTGCGAAAACACCTGTTTCCCAAGGTAAACAGCCTAAAGTTTGCCGGCGTGATGCTCCCCCTCCGCATACCCAGCCACACGACCATAACTGACCCCAAGCTGCTCAAGAAGGGCGATGTACGTGAGGGTATGATAGTCTATGGAAAGGGCGGACGTTTTGCAGACATAGGAATAGGCAGGCTGCTACCATACCATGGAAGGGCACAGCCAGGAAAACGGGTCACGATGATAGTCAGGGAGACTGCTCCGGCCCTGACCGTATCTGAGATCTCGCGCGACGAGGTAAAACAATATTGGGGGTATGCAGTAAAACGACGCGCCTCCCTACAGTCGCTGCTGTCCCAGTGGGACGGAGACATACTGATTACATCAAGAAGGGGCAGGTCCATAACCGACAAGGGCATCTTGAGGATCGGCAATTCGAAGAACCTGCTTGCTGTATTTGGCTCCCCGAGCCGGGATGTCCACGATATAATGGGTGGTAGTATGAAGGGCCGCATCAAGGACGCCCCCACGATCAACTTTTTTCCAGACCAGCAGACTGCAACCGTACGGCTCGAAGAGGCCGTCATGGGCGTACTGTCCATAATACACGCCAGCGCGTACGTAGCAGGAAGGGCGTAGTGAAACTACAATGGGAGAGAAGCGTAACTTTCTGATAATGGCAATGGCGATGGGAGGAGTCGGTGTTGCAGTAGGCACGTACGTCATATGGGAGATGCTCGTGGACCTGACTGTGGCAGGTCCATAGTCGACTGCCGTCATACGTCGAGCTACTTTGGTTTGGCCTGCAAAGTTTCTGCTACACAGTAGCGTGTACATAGTAGTTTGTCATTGTGCCATATGCGGCCCTGCAGACGGCCATTTCAGCATGCAGTCACAACTGTAGTGGTTGCCCTGCAGCATCCGCGGCCATTTAGCATGCGCTGCTGCGAATCATACGGCTGCCACACCAGGATGCCACACCAAGATGCCACACCAAGATGCCACACCACGCGGCACTCAAAAGTCTCCTTTTGTGCAACAAATTTGTGGAGAATGGCGTTACATGGTGAAGCAGGTAGTAGAAGTAAAGAGCAAGGCAGAGATGGTAGAGAGTATAAGGAGACTGTATGTTAACACATTTACCATTGTGTCGCAAACCACCAACGAGATATAGGTTCTATCCAGAATACTGGGGCTGGTTAGGGTTATCCCTGGGGCATACAAATCCCAGCCGTTTGCACCCGCCTACCGCTGATACGCCTTGTGCGGTGGCGCCTGTTCTCTCTGAGGGCATACAAATCCCAGCCGTTTGCACCCAATCCAATCTAGTCACAATCACAACCACACCAAATACACAAAAACGGCATGATTTCAAAGCCGATAATCCCATCATAAAGTCAACTGAACCATCCATAGCACCTGCCGGATCCCAATCTACAACATAATCAAACCAAGATCAACCATATTTTTGACAAAGCCGATATCTGAGATTGTTAGGTCACGCATTTTGGAGAGTACCCCGAAATACAGTTCTAGTCTTCGGAAGCCTTGTTTGGATCCTCGTTTATGTAGTAGTGGAGTTCCATATAACATTCCACGCAGTACTCCTCGTCATTGGTGTGCTCACAGTCGTAGACTTTTCTGACGAAATTCTTGCACTTTTCACAAATGGGCATTTGTATTCACATGGACTTGCGTATCTTGAATACGCCCAAGCCTATATGCACTATTCCTGCAGCAACCAGCATTCCAGTTTCTGCACCCATGGGCCTGTCAGTCTCTGCGGCCTCGACCGGATCCATGCTGGCAAGTACAAAGATCCCTCCAATCAGGATTAACGCCCCGGTAATGATTATCATGACCCCTAGTGTGACCGACGGAGATTTGCGAGCTATCCCGAATGCTATAAAGGGCAGTATGAGCGCTGGAAGGCCTAGTCCCATTCCGCGTACCATTGAATCAAAAGGCAGGAATCCCTCTCCCTCTTCGGTAGATTCTACTACTGCAACATCTGCGGCATAGACGAGCAATAGTGCAATTGCTATGCTAGTTATACCGATTGCAACACCAAGCATCAAGAATGGTTTTTTGACACATCTAATAAACCGTTGTTCATACCAGAGGTGTGTCTTGCGGTCCAATGCCATGGTTCTGCTGGTTCTAATGGGTGTTTGCCAATCATACCCGGCACAGAGACGGGTCGGCCATGCCGGCGGCCCCGGTTTATTTAATGCAGTTTCTCAGTCGTTTCTGATATGCCTAGGTAAATTGAAGGAATATTGCCGTCATTTTGTATCTATGGTCTGAAAATGATCTTTTTTATGTAATAGAGGAATCCTTAATTACTGATCTTGCAATAGTGTATAGTGAACAAAGACCCGTTACAAGAGCGTTTGGAACGCCTTCGACGATTATCTAACTCGGCCGAATTTCGTTCAACATTGTATGGTGATATGGCCGGTGTGGGCAGCCACTCTGCATTTAGTTCGCTCAGGCCACTTAGGCACGTATCTGCACCCGGAAAGAAGATGCAAAAGCTTGGATTGGTAATGATCTGTATACCTGAGCCTACCGGCGTTACATGCGCCGTAGGAGCCCCACTTGTGCTGGCGGGACGTTACGTGGAGAGAAAGTACAACAGCGCAACGGTACATGACATAGGTCAGGAGACAACAAAGACGATTGCGACCATACGCAACTTCAAGTCAAACATAATGTGAACTTTACAAAGTGTACAGTATTGTCCAGTCTTGTTATTTTTGATCGGTTATATGTATGTTCATTGTTGGTGAGAAAACTGGTCACTGTTTTAACAAACATTCGTAACTGTTTACATCTCCTACACCTGAATAATCGATTCTAGGCACAAATTTGGCAAATTGTTTATGCTGGGCGTAAACAGTTACGGCCGGGTCACGTATTTTGAAGAGAACCAACAGTTACACTATTTTGGACCAAACATACAGGTTTGCATTAGGTGTTAAGGAAGCCGTGAAGGGGGCGGCTTTATGTTACGTCCCTTCAGTATGTCGCGTACTTCTGGAATCTCCCACGCATATTGTATGTGGACGCATACATCTTCCTCACAGTATTCGCACCATGGCCATTCATTGTTGAAATATACCGAGATTATCCTGCCATCTTTTCCTATATTGTTGTCCAGTATCTTGACATGGTCCTCGTACATGTTTACGTGCTCAAACCGCTTCTTCCTTACAGTTGCTATCTTGTCACGCAGCGCCAGATCGACAAACTGTGACACGTTTGTAATGCCCTCGTTTCTCACCGTCTGAGTCTTCAACAGTCTCTCAATTTCGTCAATCAGCCCCCTCTTCACTGCTGCCGTCTTCCAGTCTTCCTTAACCATACTATATTATAATGATAATACTATATTTATTTTTATCTTATATGTAACATATGATTTAGATATTAATCATTAATTATTGGGTTATAGTATGATAGTTATCGCATAAACAATAAATACAAAATATCATAAATATATGATATGGCAAACAACTGGGTCACCGTTGGGATCAGAAAGAGCATGCTAAAGAAGATAGACGACTATGTACGGGGTGGGGTGGACCCCACAATCACAAATACGTCACAGTTCATTGATCTGGCACTGCGTGAAAAATTTGCGAGGGATCAGAAACAATGAGCCTCTCTACTACATATGATTCCCCATACTACTCCATTCGGAATGCTTGCTATATCATGTCATACTTGAATACAGATAGGAGACACAACACCACAAGCCATCCAATATGCGCCAAACGTCTTGTTCTGCATCCGTTTTTGAGTAGTGATATGTTGTGCGTCTTTTGCAGGCGTTGCAACATCAGCGTGACAGACAAGGATTATTGCAACAGGCGTTTTTCACGACACGGCCTTCTTGACTTGCAGGTAGTGGTTGTGGTGGTAGGGGAGACGGAGACCGGATTGGGCCAAGGGTCCGCCCATGGGGCGCCAACAGTGGGGGGACGGTGGTTATAATGATAATAGAAAAGGTAGAGACGGGCAACTTTCTGACTGCCGGATTTGTACGTGAAAAGAGGCTTACCACGCTGAGGATAATGGATGAGGGCCAGATGGTTAAATTTGAACAGAACGGAAAGGGTGAGGTCGAGAAGATCTCACTCGGAGTTGAATATCAGAACATGCAGGCAGGCGATCCCACAACATGGACCCTCAACAACAAGAGCCGTAATACGTTGATTGACATATTTGGCAGTGACACCTCAAAGTGGGTTGGCAGAATAGTAGAGATCAAGCTGGAAGGCACAGGTGAATTTGAACATTTGATGGTCGATACAATGAGGACAAAATAATGGCTTGTAACATCTTGTTTAACCCAAAGATATACTGTCAAGTGCAGATTGCCCTATCTATGTGCAGGCTTGCCTGTCATGCGCGGTTCCATCTCACCATTTCCCTCTTTTTTTATTATGTGCAGTCAGTACATGCGGATTCTCCTACGAAGGCCGGGGCCGCATTGTCATTTATGATAACATGCTTGAAACATCTTGTCTTGCCGTACGACAGTATCGTTCTTGCTATACGGCTGCCAGACGGTATGTGCGGATTTGAGAGGTACACACTGGCAGTATGCTACGGGGAGGCTACAATACGATGAGATGCCGCGGGGTGTGCGAACAGCACAAGGTACGCAAACCAGGACCATGCAGCCGCTACGAGGCAGGACAGTCTCGATGCCAGCATTGTGATGTGTGGATGATAACTGATGAGTCTGTGTGTCCGTGCTGCAAGTTAAAACTGAGGCGGCGTGCCAGACGCCGGCCCAAGGTTGCCGTCTACGCGCATTCAAACAACGTTTCTGAAGTGTCGACATGAAGAAAAATGACCATGACAGCAGACAAGAGTTCTGCCTGCCAGCCTGAGAACCAGGGAGAACTCAAGCGGTTTTTGCATCTACAGGGCTTCAATATAGTAGCCATGCGCCCAAACAAGATGCCAGAAGGCATGCGCGGCAAACAGACATACAGGTACCAAGAGCCTCTAACGACACATGTAATGGCCGCCCAAAACTGGGGGATCCAACATACTACAGATCCAAAGTGCCATGACGTAATATTTCTGGACTGGGATTACGGGGACATTGCCGCACACCCTGGATTAAAAGAATTGATGTGTACAAGAAGACTCAAGTCCGACACGCAGAATAGTTACCATGGTCTCATTCGCCTGACTGACTGTACATTGGAGGCTTGTCAGCATCTTGCCGAAAACAACGGCATCGACGGTCTTGAGATATTTGCAGCAGGCAGAAATTCACACACTCTGGCATTGTTTGGTGTGTATGAGACTCGTAATGGAGGAGGCCTCTCAAAATGGGAGATGGTTTCAGACAGCATCATACTGGACAGGACGGGAAGGGAGCTGGGTAGGGTAGTGCCCAAGAGAACCAAAAAAACTGCAGACCGTCAGACGGTAATTGCCCGCGAAGCAGGCAAGATGGTCTGTAGAGGGCACAGACACCGCGTCTTGCTCACCCGAATATCCTCGCTGTACACGCACGGAACCAAGAGCATGCAGGAGATAACAGAGGCAATCCGCGCTACGTGCAGCGATATTGAGGGAATAGAGGATTTTCTGCCCCCTGACGGCAGGGACCGCTCCGAGCTTGAAGACATGATAAGATGGGTCATACAGAACCATGTCACATCACAACAGATCAGCTTGGCGCTTTTGACTGATGACGATAGAAGGTATCATTACGCCCATGTACGGGGTGTAGGAGACCAGTTCGGACTGTATGTGTGGGATGGAGAGCGATGGGATCCAGAGTCTGCCCATGCCATACTAGGTGAGATGAAGC
Source organism: Nitrosopumilaceae archaeon (assembly GCA_007571225.1). Lineage (GTDB taxonomy): Archaea > Thermoproteota > Nitrososphaeria > Nitrososphaerales > Nitrosopumilaceae > Nitrosopumilus. Next base: position 9,342 of record RKRU01000091.1, read on the forward strand.
GGCTTGGCGGCGGTTATTCAATGGTGAGGAGCAGAGATGCTGAAGAGATGGTAAAGCAGCTCTCAGTAGATCCCGTAACGCTACAAGTCGATGTGGCCGCAATGCATGAGGAGATGAAGGGCATTATTACAGACCCTACTGGCCACTATGTGGATGTGGTAGAGGAGGGCCCCATCTGTGTGAAAAAGATCGATCCCACGAAACAGTTTTACTACTCACCCACACTGAAACATCCACTGGAGCAGGCTACAAATGATTATTCGCCCTCTCCTGTAGTGCTGCTTGATATGCTCAAATGGATGTTTCCTGATGCTAAGAATCGCAACGTGGTTGTGGATCAGGTTGCCAGTATATTCTGTCCTCAAGATTTGTGTGGGGCGCGCAAGGAGCTGTTGCTGGTAGGGAAGACTGAGACATTCAAGTCTACACTACTTATGGTGATACGAAAGATGTTGCAGGCCGACCGCGTCAGCAACATCACGCAGACCCAGTTGGACGAGAACTCGTTTGCAGAGGGACAGATGGCAGGCTGCCTGACAAACCTGACAGACGAAGAAGAGATGACAAGGGCCAAAAAGTCTGGACTCAAAAAGGATCTGATTACGCGCGAGGAGGCGCGCGTAAACAAAAAGTCCGTCAGAGACCAAGTTCTAGAGATGACTTGGCCTATCTGGATTGGCAGTCGCAACAAGATACCGCCGCTGGCAGAAGACGACGACATAGATGCCATACTGCGCAGGACACAGATAGTGCGCGTCTCAGATAGGGCGGCCAAATGGAACGGTGACAGGAGTAAACTGTTAAGCGGACCCGAGATTGCAAGGGCGGCCCAATACTTTCTGGGAAGGGCAAAGAAGATGATTCAGAAACAGGACATGCACAAACAGACAAAGGAAGAAGTACTGGCGATATACCATGATGTGGTTACTGGTGAACTTGTGGTATGGATTGAGGCCAACTTTAACCGTTGTCCGCCATATGAGGGTGTGGAATTGAGGGTGCTAAGGCAGAGGTTCAACCACGACACAAAGAATAATATGGGGTATGATACGTTTCGCGGACAGATTGACGAGCTGGGATTTACAAGGGACCCAAAGTGCCGCGTGGGCAGGAGCCTAAGCGAGGAGATGAAACATTGGGAGGTGTATGATGTGAACGTACATAATACATGGCTTGTCCGAAGCCTAGTTCTGGGACTGCAACCCAAATCGCCTGCAGTAAACCAAAAGCTAAACTAGTTGATGTAATCTTTGCCGTTTTTTCTTTTTTTTGCACGGTTCTAACTTTTTTCCTAATTATGTACAAAGTATTTTTGTACATATTGTCATTTAAAATCCTGGCAGCACGGCAGAAATGGAAAAATGAGAAAGCAGTGTATGGTTTTTTCCATTTTTTCAGGCACTGATTTTGTTTTTTGTCCAAGGATTGTGCCTATTTTTCCATTTTTCCATTTTTTTGTGCATGTTGGACTGGAAAAATGAAGAGGAGGGAACGGGTACGTGCAGGAACCCAAAGTGTTTGGTAGGCCGAGTCTACAAATAATGGAAAAAACGGAAAACGTGCCTGAGTTTTTCCATTTTCTCCATTTTCATTATGTGTTGTAACTGTTTACATCCAGCGTAAACAATCTGTCAAATTTGTTCCTAAAATTAGTCATTTAGGTGTAGAGGGACGTAAACAGATACATCTGATGCCGTGGTATACGATGCCTAAGGTGGTGGCTGTAGTTTGATGGGCTGTTTAAATGCTAAATAGATACAACATGTGGAAAAAGCATGGAGAAGAGTAGATACTTTCTGCGGTGCGGGCATGTGCAGGGAGTAAAATCTACTCAGACATGGTGGTGCTCAAAGTGCAAGATGCTGTAGGCAGTAGAACCGTCACAATTAATTACTGCTGATGAGACTACGGGAAGGACACTGCATATGTATACATTATGGGTATGGACAGATAGTCAGAAAGGATGTATGGATGTGCTACAAGTACAAAAGGCCGCAGCGTACGTGTCAGGCCGACTCTGAATTTTAGATATAGTTGTTATGATGGTGGGCGCGTTACAGGTTACGCCCCCCCCCCCTCTCACTCCACTTCATAAACACCCCGTAGTTGTTTGGGTCACTCGCGCCAGAATAACTGATCCCAAGTACAAATTCCGCAAATTGTTTACATCTAATCTAAATGATTGTATGTGGTGGTAGTGGGGAGAGGAGGTAACCTGTAACGTGGGCGCCTAGCTATATGTAGGAGTAGACGGTGGTGCGGACCCATTAAAAGTGAATGCTTAAAAAAGCAACAATCTGTGTAGCATTCGTTATGCTCTTTGGAATCTCCGATATATGATGTATAAAGATACTACCAATACCAGTACTCCCACTATGGTTGCGATGCCTGTCAAAGTAGTGGAAGTGGCGGGCCGCGGTATGGCAAAGTCTGGTTCTGCGGGAGGTATTGTTGTATGGGCCTGTCCGCCCCATTTGTTGTACATGGTGATGTCTGTCTGTCTGTGTGGTGTCAGATCCAGAATCGTACAGCTTACGTCAAGACATTTCTGTCTGACCTCCGTACCGTTGACTTTTACCATTTTTACCATGCCAAAGTTTTCAGGTGGGGACAGGTTGATCATTGCCCCTTGAACCCTTTCTGCACTGAGTGTGTTGTCCGTTCTGACGTTTATGGTGATGTTCTCATGTCCACCAAAAGAATAGTATTTGTAGTTAAGTATGTGTGTGGTAGTGTCATTTATGGTGATGTGCAGGGATGTGGGGGATAGTACGCCTAGTCCTAGATGGTATGGAAGCGCCATGCGTATGGTTTTTGTAGGTTGCGGATACTGTCCGGTTAGCGTGATGATCTCTTTTAGTAGACTGTCTGCAATGGGTGGTGTTGTACTGTTCTGCTGACGAATTTCCAAGTCTTCAAAGTATGCTGATGTGCGCAGTATAGTTGTGTTTAT
>RKRU01000194.1 GCA_007571225.1 Nitrosopumilaceae archaeon
ACGATGACGATGATAACAATGGCGGCAGCAGCAGAGCCTACAACCACAACTGTATCTACAACTGCAACAACCACAACTGCAACAACTACGGCAGCAGCAGACACAATTATGGAGGGGGGTACTGTTTACCATGCCTGATGATATATCCAACCTTCTGAACAGCCGAAAGAACAAGCAGATAATGATAAAGCTGCGAAGCGACAAGGTCCTGACTGGCACACTGAAGGACTTTGACGTACACATGACACTGCGCCTAGATAACGCAGTGGACGTAAGCGACAACAGAAAGGATCTGGGTTCGGTACTGCTCCGCGGCGACAACATACTGATAATCTCCATACCCGAAGACGAGCCCCAAAAGTAACCGGCGGCTGCTGTGCACTGGGACCCTTCTGTAGGAGCCTGTTTGGTCTTCAGTCGTCTGCACCGTGGTCTGCAGGATGCTTGTAGTGGCTGCCGCGGCTGCCACGTCCCTCTAGTACCCAATCACGTCCCTCTAGTACCCAATCACGTCCCTCTAGTGCCCCGTTGTAACCGTTTACGTCCCCCTGCCCGCTTGAATGACCGATTCTAGATACAAATTTGGCAAATTGTTTATGCTGGACGTAAACAGTTACGTTCAGACCATTCACAAAATTTGGCATAATAGATATAGATAATAACAAGTATTCTCACGGCATTATGTGCTGAGTAATATCAATTATACACCCGAAAATAGAAGGTCGGTGAGCATACCCACTTCATACCCACTTCATACCCACTTCATACCCACTTCATACCCACTTCATACCCACTGAATTAACAAATTGTTCATTTTTATCACCGGCAACACAAACTCATTCACATACTAATTCTGGGAATAGTACTGTCAACCACAAACATGGCAATGGTGACACCCACGATGTAGCAGCTAGGAAAGTGGAGGCTGCACCTGTGTGAGTCCTAGGGAACAGCTTCTTGCATCCATGGGCGCCGACAAGAAGAAACCGGCAAGGGGACTAAATGAGAAATGGGAAACGTATGTGCTTAACCCTGGGCCGTTGGCAACCGAGATGCCAATATTGTGGATCCGGCGAGGGCCAAAGAATGCCACCGAAGTCCAAAATGAAATTCGAAAAGTGACGACGTGTATCGTTTATTATGAGGAGCGCAATCGCTTGATTCTCAAGCACAAAAAAGGAGTACACAAAATCTCCCTGGATGACTATTCACAATACAAGATATGGGAATCCGTATTCAAATCCTCCAACATTGCAAACGAAGATAACAAGATTCTGTTTACGGCCGCAGTTCAAAAGGCCATAAAATCGATAACCAGTGCCACAAGAGATTTTGACAACAGGGATGTGTTTTCTACGCACTATGTGCAGAACAGGCTGCTAGGAGACTCTAGAGAGGATATGAAAAAGGTTTCAGTGATTCGGGAAATGATTGGCTGTCCGTCTGATGAAATCCTAACTCTACTCGGGTGGACACAGACGGAGTCGAAGCTAGACAAAAAGGTGTTAATCACCATAACTGCACAGAATGATTTCAGCATCAGGGAAGGAAGCGGCATAGCGCCAAGTTATACCGCAATATCAAAACTGGACTACAGCGAGTGGTCGATACTCACCAACGGTAAAAGGTGGAGGCTGTACACAAACAAGATTTCGGCTTCCAATACAAACTATTTTGAAATAATCCTTGATCCCGCAAATGACAAGATTACCAGATACCTGATTGCAATATTCAGCCGCACAGCGTACAAGGATAGGGATGGCAAGGCGGACATAGACATCTTTTTTGACCAAGGGCGCACATACGCACGGGAACTGGAAGAAGATCTCGCATCAAGGCTACTGGGCCCACGGGGACTGTTCTTGGATATCGTAAAGGGAGTACTTGATCATGATATGAAGAGGAGATTCAAAGACGCGGAGCTTGACTCGGCAAGACAGGCGGCGCAAAAAATCTTATACCGTGTGTGGTTTTTGGCGTATGCAGAGGCAAAAAACCTGCTACCGACTCATAATGAAAAATATTTACCAATATCGCTCCGGGCAATACGCCCACTACTGGACTCGTACGTGGAAGATGCAAACGGACATTCGTGCTGGGATGCATTACTCAAACTGTTCAAGGGTATAAGGGATGGAAATCCGGAACACGGTCTGCCCCAATACAACGGGGATCTGTTTGCATACGACGCACAGATAGATGGAATTGTAATAAGAAACAGGTTTATCGCAGTAGGACTGCGAGGACTGCTGGAGAACGACGGTGACGCTATAGACTATGCGAGTCTGGGCGTGCGACACCTTGGAAACGTCTTTGAGACACTCATGGAGTTTAAGGTACGACAGACCAACCGTGACATCATGCTACTGGACAGCAAGGATGGTGTAATAGAAGTTGAATCCAAACAAGATGCCACATACTCTTACAAGAAGAACGACCTGTATCTGGCCTCAAAAGGCGGAATTGTGGCACGCAAGAGCACCGCCAGCTACTACACCCCAGACGAGATCGTAAAGTTTCTGGTGGGCAGAGGACTGGAGCCGATATTTGAGCAGAGGGTAGCAAAGATAAAAGACTATGTTGAACACTACAAAAAAACCAAAAATGAAAAGGACAAACAACGATGCATGGATGCCCTTCTGGACATTCAGGTGCTTGATCCATCCATGGGGAGCGGACATTTCCTAGTAGAGGCGCTAAACAGGATTACACGGTGGGCCAGTGGAGTTTTAAAAAACAACCCGGATCACCCGCTTTTAGAAGAGATTGAAGATGACAGACGCAGGGTTCTAGAAGAACAGGGCAGGAATGGAATTGTGATCGACGAGGCCCTTCTGACCGACGACGTACTGCTAAAACGGAGGATCATGAAGCGGTGTATATTCGGCGTAGACTTGAATCCGATGGCGGTAGATATTGCAAAGCTGTCGTTATGGCTTGACTCCTTTGCCGCAGGGGTGCCCCTCACGTACATGAACCATCATATCAAATGTGGCGACTCTACGGTCGGTGCATTCCTAAAGGATCTGGAGAAAAAAGAAAACACGCTTGACGATTGGATGCCCGGCGCCGAATCAAACAGGATGATAAGCGATGTTGTAACCTCGTCAGATGTCACAATAAGCCAGGTACGCTCAAGTAAAAACATACATGAAAAACACCGTGAATCTTTGGAGCCGTCAAGGCGCGTCCTTGACGCATATGTTGCAAGCAGGATGGAACCAAAAATGGTTCCAAAAAAAGGTGTTACAGAGTTTTTACACAGGTTTGGCAGTTACTCAAAGACTGATGATCTCAAAGAAAAACGTAAACTTATACATGAAATGTCCAACAAGTACCAGTTCTTTCACTGGGAACTGGAAATGATGGACGCCTTTACCAGTTCCCGGCGCGGTTTTGATTTGATAGTCGGCAACCCTCCATGGGACAAGCACATGCCATCTGATGATGAGTTTTTTCCTTCATATTGTAACACTTCGTGACTTTGAAGTTCTTACGTAGTGATATGCGGAAAAAATCGTTCCTAAAAAATTGAAAAATTCTAACACTTCGTGACTTGGAGTTTA
>RKRU01000170.1 GCA_007571225.1 Nitrosopumilaceae archaeon
ACGCTACAGTCACGTCTGAAGTGTCATACATACATCATAAGGTCTTTTTCTTCAAGTAGGGCGTGTAGGATGTGAACCGAACGGTGTACGTCAGGTTCTTTCTTTGCACCCGTACAAACAAGCTTACCGGATGAGAATAGTAGGATTACCGTCTTCGGATCAATCATGCGGTGTATCAGGCCTGGGAACTGTTCTGGTTCATACATGCTTCTAGGCAGTGTACGCGCCGCTTGTTCTAGATGTATCCTACCACCTAAGTTGATTGACGCAACGATGTTTTGTATATCCACGATGGCGTCATTTTCCACATGAATGCCACCCTTGCGAAGTTTGCTTACAACAGTCTTTACCGCATCCCGAGCCATGGCCTCGGATTTGGAGCCCGTACAGACCATCTTACCGGATGTAAAGATCAGCGTTGCCGTCTTTGGTACCTTAAGTCTAAAGACCAGTCCTGGAAACTGGTCTGGATGATACTCAACATCAGGAAATGTCCTAGTAATCTCGTTTAGGTCCATTGCCTGTTCGACTGATGCTGATGCCACAACATTTTCAATACTTATAATCGGCTTCGTCTCTGGCATAAGGCTTGTCTGCTTTACCATAATAAAAGCATGCCCGACATGAAAATTTTGTGTCACAACACGCACTACAAGAACAACAGTCACCCAGCCCACCCCGATTCGACTAAAAACACACTCGGAACCATTTGATATCTATGAGACATCCGTCTTGCAACCGAATGCACCCGATTCGTGAGCTTACAACCGTCCTTGTTCCATGCAACATCGTATGACTTCACCTGCCCTGCCTAGTACAAAAAATGGCTGTAAAAAATGATCTTTTTAGTAGTGCAGTATGGGTTTTTCAGTCGTGTTTAAGTGCACATAACAGGGTTGTCAGATCTATATAAGGACAGGTGAAGTCATACGCAACATCTTTCTTGTAGGCATGTAGTCTGGCAACCACAATTACAACCGTTGTTAATCAGTTCACCAGTCTCAGGCGGTATCTCTCGTGCAGGCGTGTGACGGTTTGACACCATAATTACGAATACGGGCGCCGCTGCCGCCGCCGAGCCCCATGCGGCATCTCTCCTGTAGACATGTGACGGTGCCCCGTGGCTCATCAGTAGACATAAGCGCAGTGAATCACAATCGTCATTTTATCTACAGGGCCGGTAGGACAGCTTTTGGCACAATTCTTGTATCTGTGCGGCCTGCGTCTAGTCACAAACATACTGCTGCGACCTGCCTAGAATCTATCTGTAGATATCTTGTACCTGCTACAATCTCCAATGTCTTGTGATCTACAAGGTTCGTTTCAGGCATGGAAAATCTCATCTTGAATGTTGTTTGAAATCGGTGGCGTGTATATGCAGTACATCGTGCCAACGAATGGTTTATGTTAGAATTGTGATGTCCACTCCTCATGAATTTTACAGACTTTGATTTTGATCAGCTGCTTGGGATGGGCGAAGAGACAAACCCATTACTTATACTCGTGTGGATACTGCCGATAATACTTTTTGTGCTTTATGGGCAGAGAATCCAGCTGTACGTAACTTCAGGTGAAATTAAAAAGTCGATAAAGAAGCTTGACGGATTCAGGTTGGAATCTCGAGACGAGCTGTTAAAACACATAAGAACAAATTTGAAACCTACAGGGGATCCAGAGTCCAAAGTTGCGCTATTTCTAGAATATGTGACTATTATGCCCATAGATATGGATCCCGCCGGAATAGTACCCAAGATAAAGCGCGTAATACGAATGCGCGAGGACTATACCAGAGAAAAGGTCAGGACACTTGCTCCAAAAATGGAAGAGTCCGAGATTGCAAGAACACAGACACTACTTGAAATTGCTTCGTCGTTGCAGATGATTTACAGGATGGTAAACCACATGTTTCTTACTGCAAAGAAGCAGAATAACTACCCGTTGATACTCCCACTGCAGATGATGCTCCCATTCATAATGGAACATGCGGAATCCATGAGGGACGCCATTACGACGCTCAAAAAATGCCAGCCCATTGGAGACGGGATAGGACCAATGGTTGTTGGACGGATGATGCTGGGGCTGCCAAGGGAGACAATAGCACTGCACACGGTTCTTGCACGTGACACAATAGAGAGCAGAAATATTTTGATGTTAAAGGCTCAAGGCCCGTTTCCGACAGTGGGAAGGCCCGCAGACGCGCTGCAAAATCTAATGGATTCGGGCGAGACGATACATGCAATAGTCATGGTGGATGCAGCCTTGAAGATGGAGGGGGAAGAGACGGCATCAATAGCGCACGGTTTTGGCGCTGCAATCGGCGGCATTGGGGTGGAAAGGTATGAGATAGAAGAGGTAGCTGCGGACAGAAACATTCCGATATTTTCCATTATGATAAAGGAGTCGGTACGCGAGGCAATTACCATAATGACAAAGGACATCTCAGACAAGGCATCGGAGATGCGCAGTCATGTCCTAGATGCCATAAGTGAGAATAGTGTGGAAGGACAGACGGTACTTGTCATCGGGGTTGGAAATACGGTAGGTGTCAACTAGGTGATCTTTTCAAAGAAGAATGCCAAGACGGAGATGGTTGTGTATACTGAGATGGTCTGTAGCAGTTGTGGTGTCATAAAAAAACGCAGGTTCCGGAATGGGGATACCGTATTTGGCGAAGGAACAGAAATGTGTAATGTGTGCGGCGGTACTGTCCGAGTCGAGAGGGTATTTGGCGAAAAGTTGTGAACATTTTACACATCATAGACGTATGAGCGTAATTGTCTGTAGGGTTCGCTGCAATCGCCTGCAGGTAACATGCCCTTCAGCATTTGGCAGGCATACAGTTTAGACTAAATAACATACGCTACATTAGATATCGTGGACTATCCGGTATCCGTAAGTGAGGGAGGAGTAAAATTTCAGCCTGAAAATATGGAGACAGAGCGACTCTATCATTGTGTTGTTCGCGACAAGGTCATACTGATCTTCAAGGATACACAGGATGTCTTAAACTGTTATGAGATAGACGACAGGGAGTTGGTGGCCCAGATTAAGCAATGTGCCGACGAGGTGGAGCTGGATGCATTCTTTGAGAGATACCTTCTTGGGATGGGAAATTCTACACGCCCAATAAAGTATGAACCGTAGCCTAGTTCTTTTGAGAATTTGGTGTATCTGTTTACGTCTAGTGTAAACAATTTGCCAAATTTGCACCTATAACCGGTTATTCAGGTGTGGGGGACTAAACAGTAGACATTACGTATACTAGCTGTTTTTCAAAAACGAATGCGGCCGTACTGGGATGGTCTGATCGGGCAGGGTGGCAAATCCGGGGGGTTCACAGGGTCGTACCCGGGTAAATAACGCACCAGAAGGACGTTTTCGGTTGAACAGTGGCAAATCCGGGGGGTTCACAGGGTCGTACCAGGGCTGCATGCCGTACAAATCGCGCGCCTCCAGAAAACTTTATGTTTGTGAATAAAATTTAGCTAAAAAGTTGAACTTAATTTAGTTCCGTATTCTTAAAGTTGTTTGGATACATAACTGTATGAGCGTGGTACAATGTG
>RKRU01000213.1 GCA_007571225.1 Nitrosopumilaceae archaeon
CCCTTTTGCATTCGTTCTGCCATACCGTTCTTGGCCCAATAATCAAACTTTCTTGTGGTTCTGTCCTCTTCTGCCATGACCTAGTCGACATACCAGCTAATTTGATTGCATGGATCGGGTGAACTGTGTTAGATCTTCTGCGGGGATGTTGTTTAGTTGACATACCAGCTAATTTGATTGCATGGATCGGGCCCGTTCCATCATACGTAGTACCTCTCACTGAGGAACCAGCCGGTCTCGTCTCCGTCCACCGTATCGCTGTTCTGTACCTCCTCATGAGTCTCATCATACAGTGGGCGCATCTCCCTTGTGGCACGGTTGCACAACTGTGAGAGTGTGGAGGGCGCAATCGAAACATCGTACAAAATTATGAAAAACGTGAATATGTAAAGAACAAGGCCCACATCAACGACATTGAATTGTTCTGGGCCGCGCTTGATCGCAGCATTATGGGAATCTTTCACCACATATCCAAAAAAACATCTACACGTGTACGTCTCCAAGTTTGCAGGAAATCTGAATACGAGAGCAATAAACACCATGGACATGATGAAGGCTACTGTCATGAACATGGTGGGAAAACGCCTGACATACGAGGTGTTGGTTGGGTGAACCTCATGCTCCTTTTGCTGCTACGACTCGCGACAGACTGCTTGCAAACCAATAGAGACGCACAAAAACTGTCCTGCACAACAACCTAAAACCAGAGAGCACATGCCATTAAGCCTGCAATATTGTTTCCAAACCCTATCCATATCATACCATGGTACCTTCACACCATACAAATTCTCAGAAGAATTGGGCTATCGTACAGCTTTGAATATATGTATATAATCCCCTGCATACAAACAAACACTTTTTTAATTTGTCATACCAATAATATGACATGGATGTTGTTGGACTAGAAAAACTACTGCTAAGTCTCAGGGACGATCTTGATACCGCCGAACCCCTTACAGAAGAGGATGTACAACGCATCAAATCAAAAGCAGTTCAATTAGACAGCTTTTTGGATTGATGTGTGTTGGTAGATAAGGAACCATTGAGGCGAGAATCGAGTATATAGTAAACGAATTAAAAATTCTTGTTAGTCGTATTATGGTAACTGTTAAGGTCCCGCATAAGGCCTTCATCAGCATGTCATGGACATTGAGGCCCCGCTTTCTCCATGTCATGGCGCATGAGAGTATACGTGCAAACGTCTCATCACCAGTTGTATTGACTAGTATGTACCATATCTTGCGCGCAATGACTACCTTTCGAAGGGATCGCTCCGCCATATTGTTTGAGGGGCCCATACCGGGACGGTTGAGAAACATGGTTAGGTCTTCTGATGCATTTGAAAATGTGGTGGCAAACTTTTGGCCCTGTTCGTATGTGTGTGACCGTTTACGCCCCTCATCTGAATGACCTATTCTAGACATAAATTTGGCAAATTGTTTACATTGGACGTAAACAGTTACGCATGTACTTCGTGGAATCTGTAATGATATGTAAAGGAAAGCGCGATCAACGATACTATGAGATTATACAAAAATACCGGTCAAGTGTATTCCGAAATGTACTAATTCGCATCGTCGGCGAACTGCCCGATCCATATGTGGCAAGGGTAGGTGTGGGCAGCATGATGGCGTACACACCCAAAATGATGGTAGTAGCGTGCATTATGATAGAGTTTGAACGCATCACATACCACAGAGTTCTCTCCAAAATACTGGACCTAGGAAATCTCAGATAATGACTTTATCAAAAAATATGTGGATCTTGGTTTGATGGACAGATATCCAACACCACAACAATAAGAACAACCTCACTACAACAGTACTGCTGATGTGCAGGAGGCAGCAAGCAGACACATCATCTACCCCCGACAGACTTTCTTCCCAAGGCCATCCTAAAGAGCTGTTTTGCAGCGGTGCCAGGATGTCGTGTTGCCATCTTTACCATATCCAGAGTTCCAAACTCTGCCTTGATAAACCCTACAAACTCCTGTGCCGTCATGCCCCTTATGACATCAAGCTCTCTGTCCCATTCTTCATCGGACAGTCCAATCCACCTGTCCTGAATTCTTCCAGCAGATCTGATGCGGGATTCAATCGTGTCTCGCCAACTCTTTTCGTACGGGTATAGATCGTGTTTTGTAGTTCGTCTAGAGAGTGCCGCACCGGCGGCGGTCTCTCCTGCCAGTCGTCCAAACCGTATGGCGTATCTTATCCCCTCCAATACCAGTGGGTTTGCCTGACCGGCCGAGTCACCGACCAGAATTACATTATCAGATACCGTTGTCCTTGACAGTCCGTCGTTTGGGATCAAGCCATAATGGAACTCAATTGGTCTTATTCTTCCCAGTGCTGCTATGGGACCCTCCTTCTCCTCCAAAAGCCTCCCAAGTATCCGGGTGGGATCCGCATCGGATTCAGGTTTTCCCACTCCTACACCGATTCTGACTATCCTGTCACTTACGGGAAAGATCCACGCATAACCTGCAGGGGAGTACCGTTGTCCCACCATAAGCCACCACATCTCCCGGTCTATGTAATCGGCTTCCGCCTCATATTCTGCGCCGGCCCCGAACCGCCTCCACTGTCCTGCCAGCCCCATGGATCTGCATACCGTAGATGGAAATCCGGTTGCGTCTATCACCACCCTTGCACGCAGACTTGACTGCTTCTGATTTTCAGACCATGTCACCGTCACCGTGGAATCCTTGCAACTCTTGTCCTTCGTGACATTTGTAACGTTGGCCCCTACCCTTACCTCGGTTCCCTTCTCTTCTGCCTGTGACGCCAACCACCGGTACGTTTTTCTCACATCCAAGACTGCAGCAGTAGGAGTCGTTCCTGTCACCGTGACTGTGTTGTTGGGCGACTGGAATGAAAAATTTCGAATCTCATTATAGCATTCACGCGGAATCTCAAATTCATGGACATCATCAAGCCACGTGACCCCGCTTGTTCTGACGGTCTCTGCAATAGAGTCCTCCTTTTCAAGCAACAGTACGCTGGCTCCCCGTGACGCTGCTGTGTATGCTGCAGAAGAACCTGCGGGGCCTCCTCCTGCAACAATAACATCAAACACTTCAGTAGACAATCAAACACACCGTAGGGTATCCCCGTTATATTCAGTGGGAATTGCGCCTGTGTTAACGGGGTTATTTTTTGAGGACCGGGGTGCCTGCAGTGTCGTTCTCTCTCTCAGAATCAAATGTCTCCATATGGGCAGGATCCCTGTGCATGTAGCTGTGGATCTTGCCAAACTCTTTCCTGCAGAACTTTGAATGAATAGTCTCTTGTATTTTCAGCGTGGTTTCATTGTCGTGATAGAGGCGCTTGCCACAGACTGTGCATACAAATTCCGACATGTTTTGGTTGAATTTTGAATCTATTTAGATGTTTCAAGATTGTGAAATGATTTTGGTATGGCAAACAGCGCGGCCGAAATGTCCGTATTGGTTACCCACAGGCGATTCAATCGTATTCTTGTCTACAATATGGCGATCAGCGCGGCCGAAATGTCCGTATTGGTTTGCGGTAACTGTTTACGTCTTCCTCCTTCCCTC
>RKRU01000032.1 GCA_007571225.1 Nitrosopumilaceae archaeon
GTAGTTGTTTGGGTCACTCGCGCTGGAATAACTGATTCCAAGTACAAATTCCGCAAATTGCTTACATCTAATCTAAATGATTGTGTGGATGGTGGTGGGAGGAGGTAACCTGTAACAACCAAGCAGGCGATCACTTTAAATCCCGTACGTGTGAAGAACAGCCGACATCGAACATCAAACCGTTCGGGGAACAGGGTGCGGCAGTCAATGCGTTAGACTGTCGTACCCATTACAATAAATTCTCTAATACCCGCACCTGCGTCCTGATATAATCAAACCCTTCCTGCCAGAATTGCCTGCGCGTTATGTCAAACCCGTGGCCCGAAAGTAGATCTTCTGGTTTCTGTGAGCCGCCTGCCGAAAGCATGTCCACGTATGCGGGAACAAAGTCTTGGCCCTCCGCCTTGTACCGTGAGAAGAGCGACAGCGACAGTAGATTTCCAAACGAATATGCATAACAGTAGAATGGAGTGTGGTAAAAGTGCGGTATGCAACACCACTCTACTGCAAAGTCATCAGAGACATCAACTGCGCTGCCAAACTGCCTGTACAGCGTGTCCATATATCCATTGGATATGTCGTCTATCGTACAGCCGTCGGCTACCATCCTGTGCGCGCCGATCTCAAAGATAGTAAAGAATGCCTGCCTCATTATGGTGGCATACATGTCATCGATCTTCTCGTACAGTATCCCCTTCTTCTCATCGTCTGACATGCTCCCGGCAAGGGTATCATACAAAAGCATCTCTGCAAACGTAGAGGCCGTCTCTGCAAGCGGCAGCGGCGCGTCCTGTACCAAAATGGAACGCCCGCCTGCGGCCATGCTGTGTACCGCATGTCCCATCTCGTGTGCAAGCGTAAATACGTCCCTCGTCTTGCCCGTATAGTTTAACAGTATGTACGGAGCAAGCCTCGGGGTGACTGTCATACAGAACGCCCCCTCGCGCTTTCCGTGGCGCACCTCAGAATCCACGTGCGACCCGTCGATCACCTGCCGCGCAAACCCGCCAAGGGTCCGGCTGAATCCATCAAACGTCCCAAGTACTAGCCGCACCGCACTGTCGTAATCTCGATCCGGCACATCCTCGCCGGATGATTTTATGGGGGCATAGATGTCATAGCGTCTCAGTCGTCTTCCTCTCCTTCTGAGCATCTTTGCCTTCAACTCAAAGAACCGTTGAAATACCACGGCCTGGTCTTGGCATACTGCCAGTAAGGCATCTACCGTATCGTCGTCAAGGTTGTTTGCCACGTTTCGTACCGACAGTGGAGTCTTGAACCTTCGCATCTTCACGCCCTCGTCGGCCCAGTTCTGTACTACATTCTGGTATATCGAGCCGGTAACACCCTTACCCTCCCCATACATGGACAGGAGAGCCCTGTAAGCGGCCTTTCGTATGCGCGGATTCGGACTGCGAACATGTCCTGCCATCTCCTCCCGCGTCAGTACGTGCCTCTTTCCATTTATGGTAATTTTGTACTTGTATGCGTTTGTTATCTTGTCGTACAGCTTTACTAGGGCAGATTGGCCCGTCACGCTCAGCGTGTTGATTATCTGCTCTTCGGGTTCACTCAGGGTATGTTCGGCAAGACGGCGCTTGTGACGCAGGTACTCTGCAATCTCCCCAGAGTCCGCAATTAGACGTTCTGCATTCTTTTGATCGATACCGTTCTTCCACCACAGGTCAAAGAAGAGCGTACGGTTGTCCACCTCCGAGTTCATTTTTGACATCTGCATCAGCAGCGAGGTGGCCGCATCCGACTGAGTGTCTGCAGAGTGTAGTAGTGAGGCATAGCCGTACAGTCGTGCATTGGCCTCGGCCATCTCGGCCAGACTATCCACCACATCTAGGAATTTGTCCGGCTGTATCTCTGGCGCTAGGCTCCTCCTCTCGGACTCAAACTTCTCGGATGCTTCAAGCAGGAGGCGCGATCCCTCTGAAATTGCGGGATCCTGCGGGCCCGCTGCAAGCTCGTCGAGATTCCACGTATCCGATCGGTACTGTTGTGACACGATCATCGTGTTTTGAACGTCATTAAAAACCAACCACCACATGTTCTTTTTTGAACGTGTCGCAAGGGATCAATGCAGGCGAATCCAATATACGAGCAAAGCCGCATACAGCACGATACACATATCATGGATGTCCGCGGCATAATTACACCACCATACCACATAATCCACACGTAATAATCCACACGTAATAATCCACAGACAACAGTATATTTTCCAGTCGTGATATGTCAAAAAACATATCAAAATCAATCAAGATTGCGGCTGCCAGCGGCAACGGCGCGACATGAGACAGAGCCGCAATTCAAAAGCAACTACATACAACATAAAGACGCCTCCCACATACGTGACCCTTCCCTGCCCCGACAGCCGTCGTACAATCTAGGAATGTCCAACCGGCCTGGTTGGTTACATGGCAGACGGCCTGTACGGTCTAATGTCTGTCAAACATTACAATAATTGCAGTTGTCTGTGGGATTTTACGCATGTGTGGTATCTATACGTAATTGTTTACGTCTCCCACGCCTGAATGACCGATCCTAGACACAAATTTGACAAATTATTTACGCGGGACGTAAACAGTTACGGGCCTAACTTAAACGGTTACTGCGGAACTATTGTTATGTTATTGTGTTTTATGAAAGCTTTGCCGAGGTGGTTTTCAATTATTTTGACGGACGATGTGGCCGAAAAGGTATGGGACATTGCATGAAATGCAGACAATACGAGATCTTGGAACTCTTGATCATCTTCCAAATCTTCTATTAATAAACCGATTTCTCTAGCTCTGTTTTTATCAATATGCCTTGCGTGTGTTTTGAAATTAACATGGTTTGAGAGATAGCCTGCAATATATTCGGCTTTTTGATTTGGTTCGTCTGCTTTGGCCAGCATATATTCTGCAAGCCACTGACAAACCAGCTCTTTTGACAGATCCAATGCATTTTTGCATTGTACTAGTAATGCCGGTCCATATTGACCCAAAATTGGTAACCATGCACCCAACTTCGTGGGATCCTGTAATTGCTTTTTACCCAGTTCAAATTGATCCAATACAGCCTGTGCAGGAACCATCTGTGGGCCTACTGAGGTATGAAGAATCATCTGGGGGTCAATTGGACCTATGGATGACTGCTTACCCATTATGATTGTATCGGATGCGCATGCAAGCATGGTTGCAGCAGACATTGCAGCTTGTGGAATTATTACTCTAATATTTGAAAATTTTTTTCTCAAGTAGCATACTATAGTGATCCTATCTGAATTTTGTGCATAAAAACTGAAATTTTACCCTAGCGGGGATTGTGCGGGGATTGGAGGGGAAAAATCGCACTTGGAGCGGGCGCGCAGGACAGTGGAGCCAAAGAATCGGTTTACAGAACAGAAGGTTGGGGAAAAATCGCACTTGGAGCGGGCGCGCAGGACAGTTGCAGGGCCGCAGGCACCGCAATCCGTACGGATGCGTGCAGGTTTGTAAATATCGTGCGCA
>RKRU01000173.1 GCA_007571225.1 Nitrosopumilaceae archaeon
CCCAAACTGTTATCCATCATTCCTTTGGCGCCCTGCATCCGCACACATATGAGCAATTCATAAGACAGCTCCATTTCTCGCCTCTTTCTAACATTGCGCTCTTCTTGCAATCTGTTGCTAGCATGTCTAGAACAAGCCGAGCAACAGGATGTAATCTGCCAAAAGTCATGATCAACAAGTTCTTTGCTCCCCCAAAGATAGAAAATATGGACAACGCCCTCGCTAGTGACAGGTTACCCCGTTTATAAGCACCCAGCAGCTACTCGGGCCCCTCACGCCTGAATGGCTAGGCACAAATTCCACAAATTGTTTACATCTAACCTTAATGTGTGGAGGAGGGGTAACCTGTAATCCCTCCCCTCTCCCCACCACACCAATTAATTTATAGAAGGAAATAAAACCCGCCACATGGATTCACCCGACACAGGAATAAACGACGAGGCGGATCACAAACTCCAAAAAAAGATACGTCGGCTGAACCTAGAGCTTTATGATGCAATACACGAACTGAGGAATTTCGAGGTATTCGCCTCCAAAGTAGTAAAACCCTACCTGAAAACACTAGGGATGGCAGCGTGCAAGTTTGAACGCAAGACGCCCGAACAAATTTTTGCCCCCTTGGAGCCAAGTATAAGACAAGCAGGAAAAGAGGCCGTAAATATAAAAAATCAGCTGGAGGCCCTTGGAGTGACAGACCTAGAATTTAAAAGAATGGTGCTCATGATTGAATTTGAACATGTAAAACAGGGGATGGTGGAAATTGCGCACGGATCACGAGATATTGAAATGCGGGTGAAGGCATTTGAAAGGATAAACCGCAAACTCAAAAAACCCACATACGACCAAGAACTTGACTGGATAAGATGGAAGAAGAACTTACTTTATGCCATGGCTACTGAGGTGAAGACGGATTTGGAGGATCTGGGAGCGACAGGCCGGGAATTTAAGAAGATAGTACGTGAAGGAGACATCAAATACATGGATGACCTTACAACGAATCTTGAAAACATAGCCGCTGAAGCAAAAAGACGCATGAATGCCCTAGGAGTGACGCGCCGTGATCTCGAAAAGATGATCTCCAAACAGGAACTTGACGGGACAAAATGGAAGACGGATTCGCTTGACGCGGTTACCGCCCGCATTAATGATGTTATAGATACGCTGAGAGCTGAGGAGTAAAAACAAACGGCCCTGCGCAATGCAGAATGCCACGACTTAAAATTTTACAACAGGCAAATACAATCAACGCGGCATGCAAGGCAGCAGAATCGGCATCAGGCAGCATTATACTGGGCAGTGGCGCCGAGTCGGCGTCCAGCCAGCTTGTATTCGCCTTTGAAGATCGTGTTTTTTATGGGGCACCCTTGTGGTCCTTGTAGATAACTGGCAAGGTACAAGTGACCACCAAGTCACATAAATGATCATTGTTCTCATGTTGAGACAGTCGATCTCATGTAAATTTGATAAATTGTCATGCAGTCCAGACATTTACCCATACTTGCCCAACCAACGTAACTGTTTACATCTAGCATAAACAAATTTGTGCTTAGAATCGTTTATTCAGGCGCAGGAGACTTAAACAGTTACGCCCGCCCAACTGGCCATGTGACGGTTATGACAGAGGTGATTCCTGCCTTTCGCGCACTAGGCGGCCGATCCTGCATACGTCGTTTATGGCAAACTGCCCTGGGGCCACCACCGTGCCTAGTGACGCGTATGTGTATGGACTGCCAAGGTGCATACAGAGCAAGCGAGTAAACCTTCCCATATCGCCCATTGCAAACGATATCAGGCTGTGTGTCTCTTGCATGTTGTGATCCGCAAGCCATCTGTACAGCTCTAACATTCGTATGGCATCATCAACACTTTTAGCGGCACACGCAATCTTCAGTCTGTCTGAATATGCAGACATCTGCTCCAGTAGTCCTGTCAGTACGGAACTGTCTGGAGTTCTGTCCAGGTCATGCCACGATACTAGCAGAGATGCTCCAGAATCTTTTAGGTATGATACAAACGTCGGATTGTCGGCCAAGGCATCAAGCTCCACGTCGATCAGGAATGGATTGTGACGGGCCACCCCCATCAAGGCCTTCAGACGGTCTTCTTCCCGGCCGGCAAACCGGCCCCCGTCGGTTTTGGTACGTATGGTAAAGACGATCTTGTTCCTTGTGTATTCTTGCGGAAGCAATTCAAGCAATGTGTGGATGTCTGCGAGATCATCAAGATAGTCCAGTCGGGCCTCGGCGTACTCTGATACGGTCAGTGCGTATGCAATGGCATCGCGCATGGCCATAACACCAGATTCGGCTACGGGCACGCATGTACTGTAGATCATTTTTCCAAGATGTATTCATCGGCGACCTCCATGCCAAAGTGCCGCCCCGCCGCCTCGCGCGCGTGGACCAGCACAGTGTCGCCCTCCTTGAGGTGTGTGACGGATACGAGCTCGCCGTCCGGCCTTACAAACCTGATGGTTTCTGCATCCTGCGCCATTATTCCCCCGGTCTCATCGTTGGCAGTTGCACTTATCAGCAGCATGGGCCGCCGCTCAATCTTTGATCTGCCCACAACAGCCCGCCTTGCGCCGCCATCTCCGGTCAGTATGAGGACCTCCGAGCCGGACTCCATCTCGGAGAGATACTTGGTCGTGCCGTCTGGCGCGGGCGTATAACAGTGGACTGCCCCGGCATTTACTCGAAACGGCCTAGGCGATGTAAAGGACGAGCCAACGGACTCGTTGTGTACAAGAAACATAAAGTTTGAGCGGTTTCCCACAAGCATTCCCTCACCCCTCTTCAGCATGGATGAGGTATCCACACAGACCCGTTCGCCGTCGCCGACCTCCCGTATCTCAGTTATGGTAGCAGGCGTCATCTCAAACTTTTTGGCCCCCATGCGCAGCATGATCTCCCTGACATGAGATATAGAGGATGTGGCAAATATCACCCCATCCACGCCTACATCAAGTATAGAGAACATCTTGCGGACTTCTGCAGGCGTCTCTGCCACGGCCAGTATGCGCGTACTGACACCATGCAGTTTGGCAATTATGTTCTCAAGCGGAATTACCTTCCAGTCGTCCACCTCTACTATGACAAAATCAAGACCTCCCTTTTCTGTTGCGGCCATCATCTCATCTATGTCTGAGTTTGAGAGTATCTTAAAGCGCCTGCCAGTCTTTGGCCCACTCGGTTCGGCCTCATCTGGCGCGGCCTCACCTGTACCATCACCAATTATCACATAGTCCGAACTGCGAGACGTACTCATCGTCTTCAGCCCGGGAGCGCATGCGGCATCTACAGGATCCAGATATACCGTGTCTATCCCCTCCGATTCGAGCCGCACAAGAAACTCTTCTAGCTGCGCTCCCCGCACATCCGGCCACACTATCAGGTCACTGACCAATTCTTTCCATCGCCTCAGTTGCCTTTACGCCCTTGAATATTATGGCGGCAAGCGCACTCG
>RKRU01000157.1 GCA_007571225.1 Nitrosopumilaceae archaeon
CTGACGCCTCTGTCATATGCACTTAAACACGACTGAAAAATCCATGTTGTACTGCTAAAGAGGTCTTTTTTACAGCCATTTTTGTACTAGGCAGGACAGGTGAAGCCATACGCTGACGCCGGGAGCCACAGAGGACGAGAAGGTGTGTTTTACAGTGCGGCTAGTCCGTAACTATGTCGTAGCTGATCGCAGTATACTGGCGCAGCTTTGTCTCCAGACCGGCTATCATTATGGGTATTCGAGAGTCCGCCTCGTTTACTTCAGCGCGCAGCGCTTCGCCTCTTGACTTGTTGTTCTGGTGCGCCGACGTGGCCCTTACAAACTCGCGCTCTAGTTCGTCTAGGCGCACAGGCCTTGCCATGTCTGCCTCTGCCGATACCTCTGCACGCCGCCTGCTACACTCTGACATTTTGTCCGCAAGCGGCCCTATGCAGGATGCAGTCTCGGCGAGCATGGAGAGCATCTTTGTCCTGTCCCTTACAGATATCGCGCCTGACTCCACCCCGCGCCTCACATTCTCCAAAATTATTGCCACGGTATCTGTGTTCTCCTCTGAGAGCGTGCTTCCAGGATCCGCCACAAGGGCTGCTAGTACGCGCTGCTGGTCCTTGTCAAGTGAGGAGCCGTACTCGTACCTGCTGAGGGGCCTTGTTATCTTTGCAAACTGCAAGTTGATCTCGTCTGCTGTCTGTGACTTTTGCACATCAAACTCCTCTAGTTTTGACTGTAGTCTAAGGTGGTTTCTGTACTCATCGGAGGATTTTATTGCAGATGTGTCGTCCTCAATGTCTGATATTCGCTCTTTGAGCATCCCGCCCTCTGTTAAAAGGTCGCTTATCTTCTGCAGGTTTTTGTCCCTAGTCTCTTGGTGGCCTTTTATCTTTGCAAGGCTTGCTAGCACCTCGTTGGACTCGGATTTCGCATGCTCTTGGTTGTCTAGGATGACGCGCATCTCAGAGTAGTGTGAATTCATTATGGCCAGGTTGTCTTTAAACCGGCTGGCGTGTTTTTTGGCAAAGATGTGAATCACCTTGGTTTGCCTGCCTAATACATCACCTACCTTCTTTAGCATCTGGCCCAAGCTTGTAGTAGCCCTTGTGGCGTCATCAAGTGAGTTGATCTCAGGTAGTGGTGAGACGCCGCGGCGTACCACATCTATTACCTGCTTTTTGCCGCGGACGACTATAACTGCAAGATGCTTGTCAATGGAATCTACGTTCAGGTCGTCTTGCTCTAACGTGTGGACCATCCGAATTAGTTCTTCTATCATGGGTTCGACCTTGTTGCGCAGATCCCTGATTGCAGTTATGGTCTGTCTGCTTTTCGTGTCGTCTAGTCTAGATACTACATCTGGTATGTCATCTAGCCGTATTGTCGTACGTGCAGGCTGTGGGGTCGGAGGTTGTAGCGATGCGATGTCTGGCTGGCCGCGCCATACAACGTCTTTGCCCTTGATGTCTGTTATTCTGGCTATCTTGTTCTTCTTCTTCTTTCTACCCAGTCCGAATACCATTATGGATTGTATTCTTTAGCATGATTAAAAATTGTCGCCATACATGTGGTGTAAATTGGCATGTCCAACGTATCATGCCTAGCACCCCACCACCACCATATGCCCACTACATGTCTGTCCAGCGTATCATGCCTAGCACCCCACCACCACCATATGCCCACTACATGTCTGTCCAGCGTATCATGCCTAACACACCACCATGCCTAACACACCACCATGCCTAGCATGACACATCCCATTATGTGCATATATACATGACAATGGTTATTTTCCAATTGTAATATACCAGACAAGCATGCCAAAACCAATGGAGTGCACCACGCAACTGGTACCTAGGACCTGACATCTTCTACCCGCCCTAGTCTAATATAGGAAGACGACTTAGTCATGTAATGGGAGATATCAGGTTTGGGCTGACCGGCATAGCCCTAATCTTTGTAGGATTTATCGTACTAGGTATATTTGGAGAGGGGTACCAGGCGGCAACGATTGAGGCCGATGAGTTTGGTATATGCTATCTGTATTCGGATGACTCAGAACCAGTAGAGATCAGCTGTGAGACAAAGATGAACGACCAGATGTTGTTCTTTGGTTTAGTTATAGGTTTTATCGGCGCAGGAGTGCTGGCTCTAGTAAAGGGCGTAAGGGGGGACTGGGACAACAGGGTAAATCCCGGTGATATGCTCGGCCCCGGCAGAAGTGAGGATGGTAATAGCAACAACAACAACAGCAGCGGTTCTAGCAGGCCATAACGCCTCTCCGGTTTTCGCGCGTGCAGATGTGTCGGCCGCAGGTAACCGTTTACATCTGGCGTAAACAGTTTGCCAAATTTGCGCCTAGAATCGGTCATTTGTGTGTGGGTGCTTAGTGAGAGATGAAAATTAACAATCAGAAAACTCATTTCGTGGCTTCCAATGTCTGCTAGTAAGAGCTGATGTTTACTTCGTTTACTACTGTACAGTTACCGGCCATAGGTACCAGACATTGTTGTGGTAGTGGCAGAACATACATGTGGCTGCAAAAACACGGTCCTAATAAAACGCCTGCATGCTAGTCCGCCTCGTATGTGTAGGCCTCGACGTACTGCGTGTGGTTGCACGTGAGCAGGCGAACCCTGTTTTGACATAATCCGCTTGCACTATAATCACTGCATTATCGTACGTCCAACTTTTACAGGTGGGCATGCAAAATGCTCATGTGGTATGAGAAATAGTTAAATGAAAAAGGATAAAAGTAAAATGGTGAAAGGTCTTGCCCGGGTCTTTGAGTGGAAGACGTACATTCTTACAGCGCTAGCAGTAATATCATTCTCCAACTTTGTGGCAGTACTCTTTGGGCAGACCATACCTGGTGTTGTGGCCGACTTTTTCAGGGTGGCAGGAGAGTACGTGGTTCTAGGGGCAGTCTTTGTATTTGCCATGACGTGGCTTATCAAGGCCAAGCCGCACAACAGGCCAAGGCACTACTCTGTGATGATCTTTGATGTGTTTGGTAAGCAGACTGTAATTGAGGGAATCAGGACCGAGTTTAAGACGTATGATGTGGCGTGGAGCTATATGAAGCAGTACAAGCAGATGTATCCGTTGTGCAACTTTGCGCTCGTCTCAGATGTATCCCGCTCCGAAAAGCCCACCATATTCCGATACATCTGACTGCCCTAGTATCTCTACGTTGGGTGCTGTTACTTTGTAGAACCGAAACCCACCATATTCCGGTACATCTGACTGTTGTGATCCGCTTTTATTTGCAGATCCATATAGTATACCATGGACTTTTCTGTTCTGGCCGGCTCGTTTCAAAAGATGGAATCCACAAGAAAGAGGACCGAACTTACCAACATACTTATAGAATTGTTTGGAGAAACGCCGCCTGAGGCGGTCTCAAAGATAGTATACTTGTTGCAGGCCAAACTGAGGCCGGATTTTGAGGGGGT
>RKRU01000163.1 GCA_007571225.1 Nitrosopumilaceae archaeon
TTATATATGTATACTAAAAGCAAATTTCCATCTACTGGTTACAGGTTACGCCCCCTTCATTTATACATACCTAGTAGGTGTTTGAGTCCCTCACGTCTGAATGACATCCCAAACACAAATTCCGCAAATGTTTACACCTAACCTTAATGGTTGTGGGGGAGTGGTAAATCCGTTACACATCCAGATGTTAAATACATAAATAGCAAACTATGTTAGTAGAGCCAATGAAGAGATACTTACTCACATCTATAGCAACGGTTGTACTTGTCATGTCAGTCGCCATGGCCGCCCCATCTCAAAACCACGCATTTGCGTTGGTTGAAGGGCAGGGCATGGAGATGATGTTGATGGCAGAAGAGGGTTCTGATACAATCATGGTCTCTGGAACGGTGGTAAAGTCACTGCCTACGGATGTCATCGTCAGGGTGACATCTCCTGACGGACTGAAGATGGTTGATGCGGCCCAAGTGACACCAGTTGACGGCAAATTTGAGACACAGTTTGTAATCAACCCAGATATGTGGACTGATAATGGATTCTACACGGTTACGGCCACTGGAGCCGTAACATCTGATACCTCGCTGTACAAGATTACACTACCAATAAAGGTAATCGACGGCGCAACAGAAGATGTAGCAACCACTCTGGGAAACCTTGAAAACATGGTCTTTGATATGCCAGATGATGGGCCGCCAATGGCTGCTGGAATAACGATCGAGGCGACGGCCGAGATAGGCTCTGACACCATAATGATAATGGGTACCACCGACAAGCTTGGCAACGACATCACACTGACGGTCACTGCACCCAACGGCAATGTAGTTACGGTAGACCAGATATCCCCTACACCGGACGGCACCTATGAGTCGGTTATAACCACCGGTGGTCCGCTCTGGACAGATGATGGAATGTATACGGTAACTGCCACGCAGACAGACAATCCAGAATATATCGCGTCTACTGATGTGGATATAGAGGATGGCGTTGTAGTGCCCGAGTTCGGTACTATTGCAATTCTGGTATTTACTGTGGCTATAGTGTCTATAATCGTTGTATCTGCAAGGTCATCAAGACTCAGCATACCTGCAGTACGTTAAGAAGCATTTTTTACTTTTTAAACATACATAAATAGTGATGATTATAAATCTCACTAGGATGAACAGCCATACACCTTTCGCACTACTGGCCGTTTTGATGGCAGTCGGTATTACAACAATCTCCTCAGCATATGCGGGTCTGGAAGACCAAGGCCTGCCGGATGCATGTGTAGGATGTAATACGGCCAACTCTATTCTGGCCGCAGAGGAGCGACTATTGGAGCATGTGCCTATATCTGTATGGGCCGACAAGGACGAATACACGCACGGCGACAGCATCATGCTGACCGGCTACGTGGCCAACGCCAATTCGGATTCACAGATTACCGTGGTCGTGAGAAACCCCATGGGAAGCATTGTGACTATTGGCCAGGTGGGCATTAATACTGACAGGGAGTTTGAGATCGCACTTAACACTGCCGGCAAACTATGGCAGTATGACGGTCTCTATACGGTTCAAGTACAACATGGTGCAAGCGCAAACAACGTCAAGGTTGAACTTGTATCGAGTGTAGACAATCCCATGATGCCTATAGATGATAGTATGCCAGATGACATTGCGTGTGCTGTGGACGATCTTGTCATAGTCGATATGTGTGTTCCATATGAGATTACCGGGGGGATGATCGACGATGCTTATGTCGACATGGACGAGGGTTCGTTGGTTATTATGATCGACGCAACAGACGACGGAAAGCTGCTACTAAACCTGCCTGAGGATGTAGTCAGTGACATCTTTATGATCCTAGTGGACAACGAAGAATCCGACGACTATCATACAATGACAGAAGACGGTACGACAGCACTCAAGATCATGTTTGGTCCAGAGACTGAGATGATTGAGATATATGCCGAGCACGTAATCCCTGAGTTTGGTACAATTGCAGCCATGATATTAGTGGTAGCCATAGTTTCAGTAATTGCAGTATCTGCAAGAACAAGACTTAGCATCGTACCAAGACTCTAAGGAACTGTAATCTTTTCATTTTTTAACTAGATTTATTCACATGCGCGCGTTACCGTCCATTCTACGTTACCGGCCCCGCTCTTGATTGGCACCTGCAGTTGTGATGGTACCAGTGGGCGCTGCAGCAGGATTCATGTTGGGTTGGCACGGTGCGGGACTAGATGTCCTCTGGCATGGTACTCTTTGTGTCACAAAGTGTGTGTCACAAAGCATGCTCAAAAGGGAAGGTAACTTTACGTCCGGCGTAAACAATTTGTTGAATTTATGCCTAGAATCGGTCATGCAGGCGTGTGGGAGACGTAAGCAGTTACAATGGAAGTGGATAACTGCAAGCGACAATATCGGAGTTTGCTATAACAATGCGACATTTTATCTGTGTGGGCCGATCAACTCCTTTCGTCCAACTAGACATGCTTGGGAGATGGACTGGGAATAGGCAAATAGTAAAACTGATATATAAAGTCGACTATCTCCTGTTGTGGATGTTACTCGCATATTTTATACAATGCTAGTACTGGCTGCAGTGGTTTATGGCTGTAGTGCGCTGGAAATTACCACGGGCAGTGCTCTTGCACAGACATCCATTCTTGCAGTACATACAGATAAGACCGATTATACCCAAGGCGACTTTGTAGTAATATATGGCAATGTCACATCCCGCATCGTCGATACCCCGATTATAATGCAGATATTCAAGGGCGGCAACCCGGTATACATCAACCAGATCATTCCGGCAGAGGACAAGACATACTGGGACATAATAAAGGCTGACGGTTCTAGATGGTCCACCGAAGGCGAGTATTTGGTAAAGATGAGGTATGGTGAGAATTATGAGGCCAGTACCAAGTTCAACTTTACACTAAAGGATAACTCCGATACAGGGGACACATCCTCCATGTCGGGAAATGCGGAGGTGGATGCAGGAAGCGAGACGTTTGACGTACCATACGTGATAACTGGTGGTACCGTAACCGGTATGACGCTTGATTGGCAGGACCTTGCACTGCTTGTGGACATAAACACGACGGCCGCATACGGCAGCATTACATTGGAACTGCCGGAAAGATACATAGGAGCAGAGAAACCCGACATGACTGACGAGATGTTTATCGTCTTGATAGACGATGTGGAGACCACCTACATGGAACCTCCAACCCCCGCACAGTCACTGAGCAGGACAATTGTGGTGGAGTTTCTAGAGGGTGACTCGCAGATCGAGATTATTGGTACATATGCTGTACCGGAGTTCTCCCATGTGGCAGTTGTGGTGCTTGCTGTAGGCATACTGGCCATGGTCGTGCTGTACCGGATCAGGGCAGGGAGCCGCGGGTCTGATAACCGTACGGGACTGTTGCTAGTGCCGTCAAACTGATCGAC
>RKRU01000070.1 GCA_007571225.1 Nitrosopumilaceae archaeon
GTCGGAGGGGGCATCAGGCGAGGGGGCATCAGGCGAGGGGGCATCAGATGCGCCCCAAAACAGGCCAGATTAACACACAAATAGCTTATCACATGCACACACACGATGAAGAAGAGGAAGGTATACGACGGCAGAATATTGGGACTGAGCGTATACGAAGGGGAGCACAACGGGCGCCACATAAGACGCGAGATAGTCGAGCACAACGGCGCTGCTGCCATACTAGCACTGGCCGGCGACGACGACGATCTAATCCTTGTAAAACAGGACAGGTTCCCGCACGGCACGACCATCGAGATTCCAGCAGGAACACTTGAGGAGGGAGAGGAGCCGGCCAAATGTGCTACAAGGGAGCTTGAAGAAGAGACCGGCTACATAGCAGGTATGATGACGCCCCTCATATCCTACTATCCGTCCATAGGGTACAATACGGAAGTCATCCACTGTTTTGTGGCAACCGGACTGAGACCCTCCAAGAACGGGCCTAGCCCGGATGACGACGAGTCCATCGAGGTCATAAGGGTAGGGTGGACCAAAGTCATGGAGATGATCAAGACAGGCGAGATCCAAGACTCAAAGACCATATGCGCCGTGCTGTCGTATGTTGCAGACAAAAAATGATCATTGTGGTTTGCTGTACAACGGTTTTACCAAGTCTGCAACATCGGCCCACGACCTAGCTATCCTTCCATACATATGCAACACATCTAGAAAGTCGACTGGAATCTGCCCTCCATTGTTACTTGCATCGTCATGTGACGAAGTAGTACGAAGTCCGGCCAGCCGTTCTTGGAACCTGCGGTGGAGTGATATAGACTCGATCGCCAACAGCCGGTCGGGGGCAGTAAAGGCATCGATGGATTTTGCGGCCATCTTCTCAAACCCCTGTACCGACCCAAATATCAGCTGAGACTGCTCGGGCAGCAGAGACGACCTCGTCACCAGCCCCGCAAGCTCCACAATAGAGTCGCCTGCATTCTCAAGCAGGTTGGCGGCAATCCTATAGTCAAGTATGTCGATGTTGCCCAAGTTAAAGGCGCCTGCCAGCCTCCTGTCTGCTAGCGCGCTCCTTATCATACGTACAAGTAAAAAGTATTGTCGGTTGACCTCGATGTCGCGCCGCGGTATGGTCTGCAAGTTGGACTTGTCGCCGGATATGAGGCCACGCGTCACATCCCCGCACATTCCCACCGCTATCGACGACATGCGTTTGAGTATCTTGGCAGGACTCAGAGTAGCAGTATCTAGCAGAAACTGCATCTCTATGCGCGAGGCATCTTCTTCCATAATCTCCATTCCCACTAGGCGCCTAGTGGAGTTGCGGATCTTCTCCCTGTCTTCTACAGGTATTATAGATGCGCCGGACTCTATGGTTATAACATCATACCCGAGCAGATAGGCCCCCGTGATGTCTGCTGCAATGTTCTCTTCGGCAGGCAACGGGTATGTAATCAACAGGTCCGACATTGGCCTGGCCTCCTTGCCTCCTGCTGATATTGACAGTGAGTCGGAGCCCACCTGTTCGATCTCCACTTGGCTACCCTTTGTAAGTCCGTGCGCGTCGACCCACTCCTTTGGAAGCGACACCATGGTGCTGTGCCCTATCTTCTGGAGCCGTCTTGTAAATTTAGCCAGTTTAAACCAATATAATTAATTTAAGCCATATTCTTATATTTTGTGTATAATTTAAACAACAAATATGAAATATGCAGGTTCAATTATGGGAGAGGCAGAGGCATTCTGTCCGGCGCATATAACGGGGTTCTTCAAGGCGTGTGATTGTTCTGCTGTACGTAATTATCACGATATACAGGATGCCAAGGCGCATACGGGCTCCATGGGCGCAGGCTTTTCGCTCTGCATAGGCGTGACCACAAGCGTGCGCATAATAAAGGGGCGGCAAGACGCGGCGCCGTACACTATAACTGTCAGTGGATATGGCGGCAACAGCAACAGCGACGGCTGTGGCACAAACGTCTCCAGAGCCATAGTCAAGAAATTCCTAGAGTTGGCAGGAAGCCCAGACGACATAACGATGGACATCAAGCACGACATAGCGGTACCCGTGGGGTACGGTCTTGGAAGCAGCGGTGCAGTCGCACTCTCGCTTGCATACGCGCTCGACTCTGCATTAAGGACCAACCTTGGAAGGGAGAAGAGCGGCACGATAGCCCACAACGCGGAGATAGAATGTAGGACAGGCCTCGGCGATGTACTGGCCTCCTTTCACGGTGGATTTGAGATCAGGACCAGTCCTGGCGCGCCCGGTGTGGGCAGCGTCCAGAAGATCTGCCTGAATAAAATAACCATAATAATGATCTGCCTTGCGCCCATATCCACCAACAAGTTCATCAGCAAGCACCTCTCTAGGATCAACGGGCTTGGCGGGGTGATGGTGGACCGGCTGCTGAAGACCAAAGACTATATGCACTTTCAAAGGATGTCGCTAGAGTTTGCCGAGTATGCCAATGTCATAACCCCAAACATGAAGGCAATAATAGACGAGTTAGATGATATGGGGGCGCAGTGCGGCGTCGCGCTGTTCGGCGAGACTCTGTTTTGTATGATGCCCGCAGGCAGCAGTATGGAATCTGATATAATGAGGGTGATGCGCCGGCATCCAGAAGGAATCACCATCAAGGCGGGACTAGACGAGGCCGGGGCCAGGATGTGTACTGCAAGGCAGGCCGGAGTATAGAGAGAGATGGCAACATCATCCAGTACAGGGGGGCGCGAATATGAACATGTGGATTCCTGCGTGGCCGCTCCTGCGGCAGCAAAGGCGGCCGCCGTAGCAACAGCTAATATCTGCAGCACGCCGCCGAACATTCCAGATTCGCATCCGAGGGCAGAGTCGCTACGCACACGCCACAGGCTAGTGGAGAGCTTTGAGTGTGGGATGGTGGCAGCAGAAGGCCTGCTAGCTCACGGCAGAGGAGAAGCGTTTGACTACCTACTAGGCGAGAAGAGTAGCGAGATGGCCAGGAGAGCCTGTAGGGCAGCAGCTGCCGCGCTGTACATTGCAGAACGGCCCGTCATATCCGTAAACGGGAATCTGGCCGCATTGTGCCCAGCAGACACGGTACATTTGGCGCGGCTTACAGGCGCCAGACTAGAGATAAACCTCTTTTATGACAGCCAGAAGAGAAGGGCGGCAATTGCCAGACATTTGTACAGACACGGCGCAACAAGCATACTAGGCACGGACCCAGAAAGGATGGTCGTATTATCAGGGACGGACTCTGCCCGCAGGATGGTCGACGAGAACGGGATTATGGTAGCAGATGTAGTGGTAGTCCCGCTAGAGGACGGGGATAGGACCAGCGCCCTAAAACGGGCGGGCAAAAGGGTGATTGCATTTGACCTCAACCCTTTGTCTAGGACTGCCAGGACAGCAGACATTGCCATAGTGGACAACATAACAAGGGCAATCAGACTGTTGGCCGCAGAGTACCACATAATGACAGAATCACGTATGTCACCAAGGGAGATCATCGCAGAATTTGACAACGAGCGCAACCTAAAGGAGACTGTAAGTTACATAGTTGAGCGCAACCTAGCAGTACGGGAAGAAGAAAAAGAAGAGGAGAAATAAACTGACACAACAAAGAGTAACCATCGGCGACATAATGCAAAAAAGACAGGCCGGATCGATATCCGTAGTCACCAGCTACGACTATACGCTGGCCGCGTTATGCGACGGTGCGGGGGTGGACATACTTTTGGTGGGGGACAGTGCCGGAATGGTCATGCTCGGCTACGACAGCACCATACCTGTATCCATGAACGAGATGTGCATGTTTACGGGGGCCGTAAGCCGGGCAAGAAGAAGGGCAGTTGTGGTTTCTGACCTACCGTTCATGTCATACCAGGCAAGTAGGGAGGATGCGGTAAGAAACTCAGGCAGGCTAGTCAAGGCGGGCGCCGATGCAGTAAAACTAGAGGGAGGAGTCAAGATGGCCCCCCACGTAAAAAGCATAGTCGATGCGGGCATACCGGTCATGGGGCACATAGGACTGCAGCCCCAGACGGCTGTACTCAGAGATGGGTACAGGGTACAGGGCAGGACGGCAGCCAGTGCAGAAAGACTGATCAACGATGCAAAAAGTCTTGAGGATGCGGGGGCTTTTGCAATAGTGCTTGAGATGGTGGCATGCGAGGCGGCCGAAGAGATCACACACAGTGTCGGCATACCTACAATCGGGATAGGTTCTGGCAACAGTTGTCCTGGCCAGGTGCTTGTAATACAGGACATGCTTGGAATGTATAACAAAAAGGAGCTAAAGTTTGTAAAGAGGTATGCGAACCTGGCCGATCACATTACAGAGGCCGTACACGGTTATCAAACGGATATAATCACAAAAAAATTTCCCGCAGAGGAGAATGCATTTCGTATGGACGACGGCGAGTATGAGATGTTAAAGAAGGGACGACGCAACGGTAGTGGGGGTGATCTGGGATGACTGCAAAGAGCAGCGACAGGACCTACGGGGATGCACAACACCACCACCCCTCGTTTGACATACGATCAGAGAGCGGTACCGAGCTTGCAGGCAAAAAGATCGTCCTTTGCGTGACTGGAAGTGTCGCCGTATACAAGGCAATCGAACTGGCCAGACTGCTCATGAGGCATGGCGCCGACGTCACCTGCGTGGCAAGCAGGGCTGCAACAAGACTGATCGGTCCCCAGTATCTAAAGTGGGCCACAGGAAACGATGTAGTTACCAAGCTTACAGGCGACCTAGAGCACATAAGGCTTGCAGACTACAATAGGTCAGACCAAGTTGTAGTATATCCGGCCACTGCTAGCACCATAGGAAGACTTGCAAACGGAACAGACGACGGCGCAGTAGTATCTGCCACGCTTACCGTTGCCCTAGGCTCGGGGATCCCCATACTGATATGTCCTGCCATGCACGAATCCATGTACGAGAATCCCGCAGTGAGGAGAAACATTGATTTTCTAAGGGAACAGAACGTAGAGTTCATCCAGCCGTCAATAACAGAAGGCAAGGCAAAGGTGCCAGAGCCAGAACAGATACTAGATTACATACTGAGCAGGACAACAGCCCCGCTTGCCGGCAAAAACATACTGATAACTGCCGGACCCACAGTCGAGTTTATCGATCCCGTACGAGTAATTACAAACCTCAGTTCTGGAAGGACCGGCGTACTGCTAGCAGCCGAATTCTTAGCTGCAGGAGCCGACGTCACTATGGTATATGGGCCCGGCAGGGAGGAGCCGCCCGGCGGAGTCAACGTAGTGAGGGTGCAGACAGGCCAAGAGATGCTAGATGCAATCAAGGGTCTGGAGTGCAGATTTGATGTTGTAATAATGGCTGCCGCAGTATCAGACTATGCGCCCGCCAATAAATCACAGGCAAAGATTGCAAGCGCGAGTATGCGCGAGTATGCGCTCAATCTAAAGAGGGTCCCAAAGATCATAAATGTAATAAGAGAGATACAAAAGGATGCGATGCTAGTGGGATTCAAGGCACTAGCAGATGTGTCACGTAACGAACTAGTAGATGCAGGCCGCGCCATACTAGACGAGTCGGGTGCAGACCTAGTGGTTGCAAATGATGTAGGACGTAGGTACCAGGAGAACCAGAATTTTAACAACGTCATAGTGATGGACCGAAACGGCACAACCTCCGAATCTGGATGGCAGCAGAAAGAGAGTACTGTTAGGTTTATCAGAAGGGAGATCGAGGGCAGAATGACACTGCAGCAAGGGTAACTGTTTACGCCCCCCACCACACCTAAATGACCGACTCTAGGCACAAATTTGTCAAATTGTTTACGCTGGACGTAAGCAGTTACACTGAATCTTGTATCATATGGGCAGTAAAGCCATGCATACCGTGACATCAGGCATGGTCGGCATCTAGTCACAAGGTTACAACATGCCACAGGCGCCCCGCGTTGTGGCAGCGTGACATCAGGGCATGGTCGGCGCCCGGTCACAAGCCCGTGCTGCCTGCAGTCACATGAATAATCCGCATTACACGTGAACTATAAGCAATTAAAGATCCATGCACGTGTGTTATTTGATGGAATCAAATTATAAAAAAGGAAATATGGAGACATGGAACGAAGTGGCCCCCCGATACCACAAGAGGTGGGCAGAACAGATGTGTGGTCCCATGCAGAGTACGGAGAAACTGATCAGCGATCTGGGTGTACGTCAGGGGGATCATGTTCTTGATGTGGCGTGCGGAACCGGGATGGTTACAAAGATGCTCAGTAGGGCGGTAGGCAGGACAGGCAGGGTTGTAGGCGCCGATACGTCCATCTCTGCAATCCAGATAGCAAAAGAATGGAACCAGAACGAGATATCCAACACGGATTTTGTAAATGCAGATGCGGAGAACTTTGCCTTTGTAAACGAGTTTGATGTGGTGACGTGCCAGTACGGCCTGTTCTTCTTTCCCGATGCGCCCAAGGCACTGGCAAACATGAGAAGGAGTCTAAAGGAGTATACCGGACGCATGGGAATAGTCGTGCACGGAAGCAACACGCCGTTTTTTACCGCGATTCTGCGCGCAGCAGAAGAGTACATACCCGACTACCATCCTGCAGGGGCGCCACGCTTTGATAGGTATGCCACAAAAGACGGACTGCAAAGAGAGGTGCAGGGGGCCGGATTCACAAATATTACAGTCAAGGACTATGTGTTTGTGTACAGTCCTGGAACGTTTGAGGAGTACTGGAAGGAGTACCAGAGGTATGTGCCGGCGCAGGTCAGAGCAAAGATAGACGCGCTCGGCACGGACAAGACGCGCAGGTTCAAAGATGAGATACTGCGCAATACGGCGCCATACACAGAAGACGATACTGGGATCATAACATTTCCATGGCAAGTTTTGGTGCTCACTGCGATGCGTTGATAACAAGGGATGTGGTAACTACCATATGGCAAGGGACAAGAACAAAAGGAGTAAGAGGAGTAAAAAGGGCGGCGCCCAGGGCGGCCATTCGAAGAACCCAAAAAAGCAGCAGGGCTCAAAATTTGTAGGATTCCTCAAGAAGCGGGCGCCAATATACTTGGCGGTGACCGCACTCTTTCTGGTCTTTGTCATACCGGAACTTACAAAGGGTAGCCTAGAGGATATAATGCCCGAGCTGTCAGGAGAAGACAAACGCATAACTGACATACTCATGGATTATAGTGGCCCAAACGAGACCGGACTGACCACGGCAGAAGCCATCTCGAATAAGATTACCGAAGAGTTCGGTGACAGAATATTCGGCGAGAGTGAGAGTACGGTGGACATTACAGTGAGTCCCACAGGTGACGGCAGTACCACAGACGATACGTATGATGTCCTGTTTGAATTCAAGTCTAAGGAGGATTCGCTGAACTATACGTGGACTGTGGATGCCGGTACCGGGGAGATAACTGCCGACGACACTGCCTCAAAACGTATCATAGATCTCGTGAACTTTTACGACTAAGCAGGAGGAGGACGGCCTGCTATTCAGTATAAACATCATCATCACCTGATATTCCATTCGGGCTTGCTGCAACAAGGGTGTAAGGCGATCGCAGCTGTTAGATTGTATGTTCACTTATCTTGTACAAACTTACGCTCAACGCAACAAAGGGGCAAGGCGATCGCAACCGCTAGATTGGCCGTCAATGCTAGTCTGATGTACATTACCCGCATGGACTCAGGTGGATATTATAATCATATTGCCCTAGGCCATACATATGCAGCTTGTAGCCACTCATGGAACTCGTTGCCAGTCGTTTATCACCCAGCGAAACTGCCGGGTGGGAATTCTTTCTATAAAGGGACCGTATTTTTGAGCCGGGTTCTGGATTTCCGTTATGTGGGGGTTGTCAAAAACATTCTCCACCACATAAATCCAGTAATCATCTTGCAGTCTCTGTGCCGTGGCCCACTCGTGGTTGGTAAGCATTATGTTGCCCGTGGTCCTGTGTGACTTTACCTCTATCCTTCTACTGTCAAATGTCGCCACATCATATCCACAATTCTCTCTAGAGCAGTCCCTTATCATGCCTCTAGAGCCCGCATCTAGAGTCCTTGATCTCTCATAGTCTAGAACTGCCTTCATTCCAGCCTCGTCTACTTGTAACCGTAGGTCGACTCCGTTGTCAGCAGTGATCTGGGCCACGCCTATCAGCTCCTCTTTTGTTCTGGTCTGATATGTCTCGTCGAGCTTGGCCAGATCATCAGATACCGAATTGCGTAGGTTTTTGATCTCACGTCTCTTTGAATTAATTATCTTCTCTATGTTTGGCTCGTCTGGCTGTTGCTGTAATTCATGTATGTCACCGTTTAATTTTGAGATCTTGTTGCCATAGTGACTCTTCCGGGCATCCTGTGTCTTCCTCTTGATTACTCTTAACTTTTGATCGACTTTGGACTTTTGTTTGCCGGCTGCATCTAAAACAAACTCCCTGATTCGCCCACAGGCACCAATAATGGCATCGGGATTGATTGGCGCATCAGAGTCCTTGTACGACCACATGCTGCGCGCATCCACCTGATGAATCACGCCGTCTGTCTGCTCATAGAATGCTGCTATTTTGGAATCCCTCTGTCGTGATTCTCCGTCAAGTACTGTAATCTTGTATACGCACAGTACTCCATCTTGTGTTTCATGACCAAGGGAAGCCACATAATCAGATATTGCCTTGTTGATTATCTTGTCAATGCCAGAGTGGCCCAGAGCCAGATAGTCATAGGACTCTTGCTGCGCGATATCACGATCAAAGACACCCGTTATTCTGTCCAGCTCAAGTTCTTGCGCGTGTCTCTGTGTGGGGGTTATCTCATAGACACGATTCTTGTCATTTACCAACCGCATCTTGCCGCCGCTTGATTCTACAAACGTCTGTAAAAACCGCTTCACCTCATGTATGACAACTGCATTTTCTCGCATCTTTTGTATTGTATCCACGCCGGATGGATCCAGTTTGTTACCTTCCAGCAACATACTCCGCTTCTCCTGCACGTCACGCTTCATGGACTCGATCTCAGACAAGAGCGCCTTGATCTTTGGCTCCCACTGGTTGTTGGGTATCCTTCTAAGCTCGTCATAGTACCTCCCAAATTCATCGGGACCAATGAGCAGACCCATAATATCATACACGACATCCCCCATCGATCTCTTTATCGACTCTATCTTGTCAAGCAGTTTTTGCATTATATAGCCATCTATACTGATTTTAGGATCCAGCACATAGTTGTAATAAAAGACCTCCTGATCTTGTCCGATTCTATGTATTCGTCCCATTCTCTGCTCCAGTCTGTTTGGGTTCCACGGGATGTCATAGTTTATCTCCATGTTGCAAAACTGCATATCGATTCCCTCTCCTGCAGCGTCGGTGCACAATAGAATTTCATTGCCTCGAGAGTTACGAAACTCGTCAAGCGACTGTTCTCTAGTTGTTATGGACATGGTACCATCTATTATGCCAACCTTGTAGTCCAGAGACTCGGCAAGATACTTTAGGGTATCCTTGTACTCTGTAAACACTACAAGTTTCGCATCCGGCTTGTCGGTCTTTAATTTGCGTATGGAACTCACTAGATGTTCCAGTTTGGAGTCGTGATTACAGTCTTCAAGCGCATCTAAAATGGGTTTTATGGCACGTCGCTCCTCTTCTGCATCAAGTATTGTTACTGCATCAACATCCTCTGTATCCTCAAGGTACTCGTCTGCATCCTCCTTAATCATACTCATGATCTTATCAGCATCAAAGTTCAAACCGAGTTTGTCCAGTCTGCTCCTCAACGACATCTCCAATGAATAAAATGATGAGCTTGCCCTTTTCTTGTATATGTGGCGCAAAAAACGTATCATGTTATTCTCCTGCGGTGTCCGTACCCTAGACTGGATGAAGTTGAAATAATCCTCCAACATATTCAGAACTTTGCGTTCCTTGTCTGAGAGTGGGATTTCGATTGTCTTGCTGGTTCTAGCAGGAAATACGGACTTGCCATCTAGATCCACCACCTTCTCCTTTATGTTACGGGTCCACAGGTAGGAGGCGGTTTGTATATCGGTTGCAAACTTGTCAAGCAGGTTTATGCGCGCCATGAAATTCTCATCTGAACCATCATGAGGGGTAGCAGTCAACAGTATCAAAACATCGGTTTTGGCGGCCAGATGTTTTCCCAGCTTGAGGTTGTTGGTTTTTTTATTCATCTTGTGTGCCTCATCTACAACTACAGCATCAAACTCCGGGGCAAGCTGGCTCATAACATGATCCTGTTTAAGATAGTCTATAGATGCCACATATGAGAAACTGTCCCCAAACATAGCATGGGACCGCACGTATGCCGCATCTAGAATCTCAGTTGGAATATCAAACCTCTGTTCCAGCTCATTCTTCCATTTTATCTGCAACGACTTTGGTACCACGAAAAGTAGGCGTTTGGCTATTCCCCGTGCGCGAAGCTCAGAGATTATCAGGGCTGCTGTTATCGTTTTTCCCAATCCGACCTCGTCTGCGATCAATATTCGGGGATTTTCAAGGCCCCAGATTACTGCGTTAATCTGGTGTGGAAACAACTTGATCTTTGTAGATGATGCCAGAACGTACGGATTGAACCTGTACTCTGTGAATAATCTGTGGGCGTCGATGCCGATGATAAACTGCAGTGCTGTGTTGGGCTTGTCCATTTTACCCAGTGGATCATAAACAAGGTCAATTTTATCATACGTATAATATCTGAACTTACCATTCATCATAACCTGAATAGTTCTTGGGTTTATGGAGCAAATGGTGCCTTTGCCGTCTGGCGTAACAACTCTGTTTCCTACTTCCATTGCTCCAAATGAGACTGAGCCTCATCCCTCATACTTTTTCTATCTCGTTGATGCGTCTTTTTGACATCCCGCCCAGAATAATTGTAAGATGACGATGTTGATATTCCCATGTGATCTGCTATATTTTCCAGTATGCGAACTTCTTCTTTATCATCTGGAGACTGTCCCTTCTGCCTCTTATTATGGTAATTTTTGATGAGAACCTCTACTACATCCTTGAGCAGGTTAGTATTTATGTTGTCATGATGTAATAATTGTGCCACATTCTGCGGATGTGATACAAGATAGCATAGTTGTTGGTGCAGATTGGCCGAATCGATTTCATCTGGTGCATAGTCCATTACACGTTTTAGTCCCTCAAGACGTACAACTTCATCCTTTTTCTGAGTTATTACGCCATCTGTAGACAGTGCGGGAAGCGTTGTATTGTACGTTTGAACAATCTTTAATGCATCATCAGATGAGATTGCCCCATTGTTGAAGATCTTGTTGATTACATAAAACGACATCTGAGGTCCCACGATATCCGATTGTTTCTTCAACAATTTTTCCACCAGTTGTTTTATTATAGTACTGCGCGCGTTTGCAAGAAGTGTCTCAAAGTCAGGCTTGCGATCCTTTTCATAACTCTTCAGTGTGGTGTGCTGGGTAGACTTTTCAAGTACCTTCCCATACACCATAATTATCAGATCGGTTATAGACAGGTCTAATAGCTGCGTATCACCAATATCATCTAAAATCTTCGATATACCGTCGTCTATCTCTGGTATCAGATCTTCATAGTATCGTACGGAATCTACAGTAATCTTTCTGCATGTCACCATTATGGAGGACATAAAAGATGTTTTGCCCCTTGCAAGTACATTTGTAGATAACTCAGTATGTACTGCATAGCTCGAAACAACGCTCAGTTTTGCCTTCTGCAGAGCAGTAAAAAATTGA
>RKRU01000025.1 GCA_007571225.1 Nitrosopumilaceae archaeon
ATGCATCCCACACAGTCACGTGTCTCTGAACAGTGAATGCAAACAATCGTCCTGAAACAGTAGCATTAATTATTGGCGTCATTTTATTGCGTATGTGAACTATACGGGCGGCCCGCGGATAGGCATCATAATGGGATCCAGTTCTGATGCTAACGTAATGTCTGGCGCGGCCAGAATACTTGACGATCTTAACATACCGCACGAGGACCAGATAATATCTGCACACCGCACGCCGACTAGGCTCTCTGAATATGCAAGACATGCAGAGAAGATCAATCTCGCTGTAATTATAGCCGGTGCAGGGGGTGCTGCACACCTTCCGGGTATGATTGCATCGCATACCATAATTCCGGTTATCGGCGTACCGATAATGGTCTACAACAACAAGAACCAAACAGGCGGCGCCCCTCTACTGTCTGCATTTGGGGGACTTGATTCACTCTTGTCGATTACTGAAATGCCGTCGGGGGCCCCAGTGGTTTCAGTTGGGGTAAACAAGGCTGCCAATGCAGGTACATTTGCTGCAATGATGCTGGCTACTACCCGTCCCGATATACGCAGGGCGCTTGAGGAGTCAAAAAAGGCGCGGTACGACTCTGTAGTGGCCGAGTCCAGACGCCTAGAAGAGACCGGGCTGGCAGGCTTTACCGCTTAGTGGTAGTCAACTGTATCTGGCGGTTTACTGCGATCGATACCAAGTTCATAAAACCTACACGGCTTGTTATGCAAGTAGTTTGAAATGAACGTTTTTTTGCCGTAGCCTTTCGATTAGGTTACCTGCCTGTTTGATTCCCTCAGTCTCCAAACTCAGCGTCACTCCCGCCGAGCCTGCGCTTATCTCGGAGCTGAACCTGTCGTGTACGACCTCTACGATATTCGCATTTGCATGGGTGATCTCTTCTACAATCTCCAAAAACGCCCCCGGCCTGTCAGGCAGCAGGACGGAGATCTTGAGCAGGCGGCCCATTGCAGCTAGGCCCTTGTCTACTATTTGCCCTAGAAGATACATGTCCACATTACCCCCTGCTAGAACCACGACCACTTTTTTACCCTGCGCCGGCCTGTTTGCCACTAGATATGCAAGGCTGGCAGCCCCTGCGGGCTCCACGACAAATTTCATGCGTTCCATCAAGAGAAACATGGTCTTTGTAATCTCTGCATCCTCGACTGTGACCACCTCGTCGATCAGTTCCTGTATTATGTCAAACGTAATTCTGCCTGGAAGGCTGACTGATATGCCGTCGGCTATGGTAAAGGAATCGGCCACAGTACAGGTTCTGGCTCCCTCGTTTATGGATCTGTACATTGATGGAAACGCGCTTGACTGTACGCCCACTATACGGACATCTGGATTGTTCTCCTTTATTGCAATTAGAATGCCTGCTACAAGCCCGCCGCCCCCGATTGGAACATACACCTCATCGACATCTGGAATGTCTTCTAGTATCTCAAGACCGATCACCCCTTGGGCGGCTATCACCTCCGGGTCGTCAAAGGCGTGGATTATGGTGGCCCCGGTCTCTGCTGCTATTGCTCTTGCCTTCTCAAACGATTCGTCGTAATTTGCCCCTTCCAAGATTACATCGGCGCCGTATCCTCTAGTGGCCGCAACCTTTGCAGGCGAGGCGCTCTGCGGCATCACGATGGTACACCTTATCCCCTCAAGGGATGATGCTAGGGCAACCCCCTGCGCGTGGTTTCCTGCAGACGCGGCCACCACCCCCTTTACCTTTTCGGCTTCCGGCAGCGTCCTTATCTTGTAATATGCTCCCCTGATCTTAAACGATCCCGTCATCTGTCTGAACTCGGCCTTTAGGTATACGTCAGAGCCACTCAGCTCGCTAAACGACGGAGAGTGCACCAGTGGAGTCTTTTTGATCCGGCCGTCTCTCATGGAGCCGGCATTCTGTACATCCGCGTACGTGGGTCTTCTCATCATACTACACACCAAAACCCTCCCTATTTGGTTTGCTCCGGTTGCCTATGTATGAGATGTCTTGGACTGGGATTTGCATGTGTGGGGCGGCCGTGATGATGCTTCGGGCGGCCGTGGTGGGGGCAGAGGAAAGCAGTGGTGGTGGTGGTGAGGAGGAGGAGGAGAAGAAATGGGCGGAAACGGCGGCGTAAATGTGTACGGCATGCACAGACCTGCCAAACGACACCAATGTTGACATGTTCCAGCCTGTATACCTTTCCGGCCGCGGCCACACCGTCAGACTTGCAGCGATCATCACATGCATGTCTTTGCAATGTCGCGGCGCGCCCTGTATGGGGAGTGGCCGTACTTGCATACAGTGCCACCTGCGTACACATCTTCACAATGTTATGGTAATCCACATTGACAATGGCATGTTTTCTGGTAATAATGTGTCAAAAAACATACCAAAATCAACGGAGCACTATGAAACGCGCAGGATATGACATAAGCGCATTTAAAACGGGCTGTGCATGCGACAATATGAGGATAGGCATCCCTGCAAATAGTGCCGTCTTTCTTGAGGGCCTTAATACCATCAACTCAAAAGTACAACAGGCATACATGTCCAAAATGACGGAGCTTGTCAAACCTGCCACAACAAAGGTCATGTTAGGTGACATGACTGTAATTGACCAGATGACATTTGACATAACAAATGTGAGGCGCTACTTTGAGACGATACGCAGGCACCTTGACGACAGCTGGTATGTGCGCGATGTGGACGAGACAAGCGACGAGGATCTGCGCCGCATATTTGTAAAGTTCAGTTCAGAGGTTTCGGGGTACGTAATATCCGTACA
The DNA here is from genome assembly GCA_007571225.1 of Nitrosopumilaceae archaeon. GTDB lineage: Archaea > Thermoproteota > Nitrososphaeria > Nitrososphaerales > Nitrosopumilaceae > Nitrosopumilus. Next base: position 2,779 of record RKRU01000025.1, read on the forward strand.
TCTCTCTATGCAGTTTCACGTGCTGTTGTACTATAGGCCCGACAACAGGGTTGCCCAAGTTCAAAAGGAGGTCTCTGAAATAACGGAACTTTTGAAGGATGGAGAGGCTGCGACTGCAGAAAAGGGGGACCAGATAATAGTCAGACACCTGAAGAAGATGGGATATACGGAGCCAAGTCACGCAAGGCTCTTTCAGATGCTGTATGAGGATGACGCTCTTGCACAAAGGATTGCGCGTGAGATCGACGAGGCTACCGATGTCGGGCTGGCCGAGATGTCCGCACGACGTGACAAGCTGCTCTCGGAACTGAACTCGCTGCTTGTGGAGACATATCACACATCGGCCGCACTAATTGATGATTCGCGTCTTGTTACGGGCGAGGAGGGGTTTCTTTATACTGTGGATCTGGAGAGAGTCGGCCGGGACGCAGGAGGCAACAGGACCGTGGAGGGTGCATTTGATGCAGACGCGGTACCTGATGTTGCACAAAAATCAATACGTGCCAGACTCGATGATCTCCGAGATGCCGTGCTATGCTAGATGGCCGTGCTGTAGTGCCGGTTCTAGCTTGATGAGTGGAACCGATATACAGGGTTCCTAATGTGTCGTGCGGCAGATTGGGCCGTAGCAAAAGAACAAACAGATCGCGCAATAAAA
>RKRU01000179.1 GCA_007571225.1 Nitrosopumilaceae archaeon
CCAAACCCCACTCATATCATGCTTATCCAAATTCTCTTTGTTTTTTGCGGCTTTCGCCCCCTACAATATGGTCTCCAAACCCCACTCATATCATGCCATACCCCCTTTACACCATCAAATTCTCAGAAGAATTGGGTTATCGCACAGCTTTGAACTTTTGTATGTAATTCCCGTTAAACCTCCATGAATACCTATATAGTCCACCTATACCATTACGACGTAATGATAAACATACCATTCAAAATAGGAATAACAGACATCAAGAGAACAGCAATATTCAATCTGGTAACACGTTTGAACAAAGAGACAGGCAAGCAGGTTAAGCTAGACTCTGGCAAAGCCACAACACCGTCTAGTATATGGAAACAACTTGGGCTTACCCACAAGTGTAATGTCGCTTGGGCGTTAAAGGAACTGCCAGACGATACGGTGATCGTATGTTGTTGGAAGACAAACGCGGACGGTATGGCATGACCCGCGATTACACAGAACCAGCAGAAGTAAACGACGATGATCTTCGCACAATTGCGACATTAAGCAATTTAAAAGACATCCGTATGTATCATATTCAGAATATTTTGGCCGGTTCTGATTACCTTGACTTGGTTAAAAATATGGGCCCAAAGTCCTCAATATGGCACACACTGCAAGAGATGCTACAAGTACAACAACAGACAAACGAACTGCTTATGGAGATGCTCAAAGAACTGCGCAGAGAGAGACGAATAATACGCCGCGTAACAAGGAGTAGCAGGCCTGATCACGAATGAGTTAGTATTCTATCCGAATATGGAGGCTAGATGATCTCAGACAGGTGCTGGCCCGTCTCAGATAATATTACTTTTAGTGATGAACATATTTAGTTAATTTGCGGTTCTACCCAGAATACAGAGGGACTGGCCATGGTTCTCACTAGAATACTCGATTCCGAGCCTGATCCTCCCCCCTCCTTCTTACACCTTATACAGAGGGACTGGCCATCGTTCTCACTAGAATACTGTCCCCAACCAGTCTCATAATGATTTTGTCAAAAATATAGTTGATCTTGGTCTGACTATGTTGTAGATTGGAATCCGACAGATGTTATAGATGGTCCAGTTGATTTTATGATGAGATTATTGACTTTGAAATCATGCCGTTTTTGTGTATTTGGTGTGGTGGTTGTGGCTGTGATTAGATTAGATTGGGTGCAAACGGCTGAGATTTGTATGCCCTAGAGAGAACCCTAGCCAGTTCCCGTATTCTGGATAGAATCATGTAACTATTCATATTACCCCATAGGATCAAAATCCGGTGTAAACCCCGCTAAAGATCAACCTCAGAACTCCAGACTGGTACTGACAGCACCTCCTTAGGTTCAAAATCCGGTGTAAACCCCGCTAAAGATCAACCCTAGTCAGACCTAGAGATGGCAATTGTATCCACACAAACAATGCCGAGTGTAAACCCCGCTAAAGATCAACTCTAGTCAGACCTACAAATCGCCCAAATGAACTGTAGAAATCTAGGGAAAAGAGGCTAGCTGGACAACACCGATCACATATTTTTCCCCGTGCCAATCGATTACTGGCAAGTAATTGTTTATGTCTGGCGTAAACAATTTGTCAAATTTGTGTCTAGAATCGGTCATTCGGGCGTGGGGGACGTAAACAGTTACACTGGCAAGCATGGTGTGACCTCACGTATATAATTCTCGCCATAATGTCCAAAGAAGTTAAAACCAATGAAGCGTATAATACTATTATGCACCAATGCTATTACTGCGAGCAACTCTTTGACTCCAAGGAGCGGCTTTATGATCATGTGGAAGTTCACTCCGATGTGGAGCGGCAGGGAGAAGACGTACCTAGAGACGAGGGTAATGGGTCCGGTACGGGCTCAGAGAACGAACAGTAGAACAGATTCGGGGGTGGTTCTGTTTTCATATTGGTATGGTCGGGTTCTACTCTGATATGGGGTTTTGTATGGTGCCATCAGATTACATCTGCCCGTATGCCGTTGTTGCGGCTTGCATACATGACACACGGCCTGAACGTGGCAGATGACAGAAGCGTGCATGACGCGCCTGCAGGCGTCCGGTTAGGCTCTCAGCGCTGCAAAGATCTTGTCGTAGTCGGCCTGGCCGGCAGCATGCATGCCATACTCAGTCTCAGTGTCATACTCGGCCCGCACAGTATCGAGCCTGTTCTCTAGTACGTCTGTCTCGGAGTTTACCACAAGCCCAGAATCCTCCTTTGCAAACTGTTTGCATTGGTCTACGTTGCCGCCGCGCACTGGAAACCTTCGTCCGTAAAGGATATCGCGAATTTTGCCAATGTTGTTGCGTATGAATAGTTCGGCCAGATCAAAGTGTCCCTGTTCGTGGTGCAACAGACGGTCATCTCTAGCAGGACGCGCCCACGACAGTCTTGGATGAAACTCGACGATCATGTGTAGGTTTACAATTGAGAAGAAGGCCCTGCCGTCTTCATCCTGACCCGAGTTTATCGTCCACGTGGGGCGGTACCTTATCGCGCTGTGCGCATCCTCAAACACTGCAGGATTCGGATCTGCCTTAAAGTCAGACCAGGCCAGAAGCCTGCTCTGGGACCAAATAATGACATCAGTCTCGGCCATGGCGTGACGGTACGGGACCTCCTAATGATTTTATGGATTTGAAGGCTGCGTGCATACTCGGATTCTGAATGGCTTGAATGTGTTGACTGGCATACAGGTGTCTGAAAACGACTGCATTAAATTGTCCCATGTATATGGCATGTACAATGTATGGGATTTGCTTATGAGATTAGCTGACAATGATTATGAGTTCGAATGCTCCGATCCAGCAGTAAAAAGATTGGCCGACACCTTTGCAGGTGGCGATGCCAATACGGCCCATATAGAGGCCAAAAAGGACACGAACAAGGCGATACGGCTGTTCAGCGAATATGTAGTTAAGAACAGGCGCATGTATGACGAGGTTGACGACATGTACGAAGTTGCAATCTTTACATACTCAACTATTCTGGGATACCAGTCAGACAAGCGTCGCAGATTGGAATCGCTATTGACATACCTTCCTAGCATATCCTCGCGTCAAGTGGATATGATAATAAAACTGGCCAGCAGTATAATTTATCCCCACATGGGTCAGACAGATTTTGATCATCGCGTAAAGCACAAGACCGCATTTTTAAACCTGATCGAGGCATTCATGTCCGATGAGCCGTACAACGTTCTTTCCAAAGAACTGTCCAAGTTTAAGGAAAAAACAAACTACCATACAGCTACATTCCTGAGCGGGATAATCTCAGCATTGCAGCCGGATGACTTTATGATATACAACAAGGGATCTGCAAATATCCTAATAGATAACGGCTTTAACCTCTTTGTCAAGTACAAGTTTGATTACTATTATGACTTTAATGAGCTGTACAGATGCATCCGACAGCAGACAGGCAAGAGCCTGATAGAACTTAGTGTCATCTCTAACTGGCACTTTTATTACGGTAGGAGTGAAATCGACACTGATATCCTAGGCAACGTTACTTATTGGGACAACCTCAATGATGTGTCCTATAAATCGTGCTGGGCAGCTGCGCAGTGCTTTTTCCTGTTGGCAGGCTTTTACAAGCATTCTCTAGATGGCTTTCGCAGCTCCAACCTCAGCACGGATAAGGGCCTGCCAAGGTTGTACAAACACATACTAGATGAGGATTTTAGTCTAGTACCGAAACTACTCTCTGGCATGATGAAAACAGAGTCAGAAAGAATGACTCGGTCCATGCTTTACGAGGGTGGGAAAGCCGTTGACTATATACTTAAAAAATTCGATGGTATAACAAGTAGGAAGGCCGGCAAGAGAAGGAAGAGCGGGAAGCAGCAGCCAAACCCAATGACCGATCCGAAAAGTTACATGCGGTACTATGGTACCCTGTCCTTCTTATGGCTAGCAAATTGGTATGGGCCTTTGACAGAAGATCCTATAAGTAGGGAATTTTATATGAATAAGTATTTGGAGAAACCCTACAAATATGTACTAGAAAAGGATTTTTATTCTGCACTGTTACATATAGATTTCATACTTGAAACATGCCTAGATAAAAAGATACAACTCATGCTTTTGGAGGGCAAGCAGTCCGCCGAAATGTGTGTGAGGTTTTACGACATTCAGTATTGATAGTGGCATATCTTCTAGTCGTAATTGCAAAGAATATACCAAAACCAGCAGAGAACATTGTGGGGCAGTCCCTGTATATTCCAAAGCTGTGCTGAGCGTCTCTTCTTATCTACACGATCCGAAATATGGAGCAGTTCTTCCATAGTTGCCACATGCCCAGATTACTAAACTCTGCATCGATCTGGGCCTGAGACATCTTGTAGTGCTTAGCTGGATCATTGCATTTTGTGTGTTCTGGTCAACAATGTGGCCGTGCCGCGTGCCGTATGCGCGTTTCGCGGTATCTTGTGGGAGTTGTTTTTGTTAACTTTTTTTTACCAAATTGTCAATGATTTTAAATAACTGTGCGTATAAGAGTAGCCTTATACATATAGACATAACATACATCAGAGGATGTCTGGTTGGTGCCTGTTCAATGCACGCCTCCAAAGGGCAAAAACGGACCTGTGCCATACCGCCGTCTTTTGATCACGCCGCACATGGGAATGCGTAACCCCCACATACGCAAGCCCATATGGGGGTTCGGGCCTCCCCCGCCCGAACCACCTTTATAATTATGGTACTGGTGGGAGTGGAAATTACATACATGTGTTCAAAACTGTACTACAACCTAATTCTTCTGAGAATTTGATGATGTAAAGGGGGCATGGTGTGATGTGGATGGGGTTTGGAGACCGTATTGCAGGCTTAATGACATATACTCTCTGGTTTAGGTTGTTGTGCAGGACAGTTTTTGTGCATCTTTTGGTTTGCAGGTTAGTCTGTTGCGGGGCGTAGCAGCAAAATTAGTATGAGATTCGCCCAATCAACATCTTGTATGCTAGGCGTTTTCCCACCCTGTTCATGACTGTGGTCTTCATCAGGTCTATGGTGTCCAATGCTCTCATATTCAGCCTTACTGCAAACTCAGAGACGTACCTATGCAAGTGTTTTTTGGATAGGTGGTGAAAGATTCCCATGATACCGCGATCTAGCGAGGCCCAGAACGATTTCATGCCGTTGATGTGGACCATCACCTTTACGGGTTGTTGCCCAACTAGATGAACTGCAAGGGGGGGGGGGGTCTGCACCAGCCCGTAGATGAAAATGTGCGGCTCCATATGTAGCTAGTAGATGAAAATGTGCGACAGATCGCAGCGTTTTTATTCAAAAAATTTTTGCAGTGATGATGTATGTGTGGGGTTACCAACTGGGTAATTGTTTATGTTCCACGCGCCTGAATGACCGATTCTAGACACAAATTTGGCAAATCGTTTACGCTAGATGTAAACAGTTACCGTCTTTTGGCCCCTCAGCAGCAAAAATATGTACAACGCTTTGTAAATCCCAACTGTTAAGTAGTAGATAAAGTCATATTCCAGCAATGGAGAATGGAATGTCACATCGAAGGCCGTTTAACCGGTTCAGGAATAAACGACCTTCCATTCCAATAGAGAAGAAGGTTGAGATGTTCATTTTAAAAAATTCCCAAAACGGATATTTTACAAAATTTTCTACAATAACATCCAAGTTCAACATATCGGAACCTGAAACTTGGAATGTAGTGGGGATGCTGCTCTCAGACGGCGGCGTAGAGTCCATACACGACCCGAATTCAGGCGAGATGAAGATCTGCGAGACGGGTAAAAAATACCACATAATGAGCATGAGCCGCAAGCGCAGGTTTGAAGAAAAGCCAACTGACAGGTCAAGCAGCTCAAACAATCACAATCACAATCACAACAATCACAATAGCAGTAACCGGCAGCGCAGATACCGTCAAAACAGGCGAGACTAAAAAAGAGGCGTAGGCGATACTATTAACACAATGGCAATAGCTGCGCCTGTTGTAATATCACTATTAGCTGTATAATCTGCACTGGCAGGCATTGTTCATCCTTTTTGCCACTACATAATTGAACCAAAATGTAATGACAAAAGGAGAGGATATGGCATACATGCCGACATGCCGCGTTGGAATGAATCGGATGCTGATGGGTGTAAAAAGGCGTGCCGCCGAAGAGTCGTGTATCTGGTCCATTAATCCAAGTGGAATGAATTTGACGACATAACATGTGCAGAAAGTCCACCGGTGTGGCAGCCAGGGGCTGTCCAGCACTGTATACTAGTCTGATGGCACGACTGCTTGCCAGTACATGCGGTCACCTGTATTATCTAGAGGCAGGCCGTGTACAGGTTCGATACAGCCATACACATATGCCCGTAAGATCAGGGTGTGGCGCAAAACCTACCAAAGATTTAGGCCCGGTTTAACCTTGAAGACATACAGCCAGTCATGATAATCTGCGGCATGGTGGGAAAGAGGGCACACAGACAAAGCCACACCGGTAAAAACCATTAATTTGAAGTGGTGCCAATACGGCTTATGTCACTTGGAATAGAATGGCAAACCGAGTTTTATGGAATATCGTGGGCTTATGAGCTGGACAGGCTGGTCATCTCGCTTGTATTTGAGGACAAGAGACTGGCAGCGTCCGTGGCGGGGGCAGTAGAGCGGTGGAGCAGCAAGTTTACAAGACTCACGATAATTGAAATGAACGACGACGAGTTTGCTATGTGTTGCTATCAGGACCCGCAGGTATCAAGGGACGAACACAACATCGGACTATTTAGGACGGGAATGAAACAAAGAAGTGGATATGGGCAGGCAAAGTCCATGATTCTGGAGAGATCCCCGCTTGTACAGATTGCCTATGCAGCAGATGTCCGAGATATGGGTACGTACGAGCAGGTCTCCAAACTGATCCCGATAAGAAAGTGCCGCATAATACACGAACGGGAGCTGAAAAAACAAGAGTACTATTATGAAAAGCAAGCAATTGACCAGAGCAGGACAGGAGTTACGTTTACCTAGTTCTGCAGGCCATATGTTGGTGCCCTGTCATGATAATCTATTGTAATTGTCATGAATTTTTACAGTCTTTTTTTTTTGACTGAATACGGTCGTGGGGTGGTGCAGGATCCGCTTTTGTGATGCGAGTGGCAGATTACCCCTGTGGGGGAAAGTAGGCGGCATATGTGTGAAATAGTGACAGTGGTGCATTTGGATGGAAATCCAAACTGATTTCAAAAAAAAAAATACATGACATGACCGATATCATGTTGTCTCTAAGTGGCGCCTGCCTTTTACAACACGCCTGCTGCTACACTCTAAGTGTCCATGGTTGCGTCTCTGTAAGCTCCGGGACTTGGCGTCGGAGGCTCTGGTGTTGTAATGGCAGTAGACTGCATATAGACTGCCTGCAAGACTCACGGGCCGTATCCTGTCCTTTAGTGGCAAAAAACCTGACAACGCCCGTGTGTGCAGTGCATCTTAATAATACATGTGTATCAGCGGTATCATGCTAAACAACCTCCGCGATGCGCTAAGGCCGGTACTTGAGAGACTGGGCCGCGGCTTCTCCTCTACTGGACTCTCGCCCAACTTTTGGACTTGTGTGGGACTCGTCCTTGCACTGACAGCAGCCGTTGCGTACGGCCTGGGATTTGAGCATGCTCTGCTGGTTGGAGGAATCCTGATTTTGATATCTGGATTCTTCGATATAGTCGACGGACAGGTGGCGCGCGTTACAGGCAAGGCATCTAGCAGAGGGGCGTACCTAGATTCCGTTTCAGATAAGATAGCTGAATCTGCAATATTTGTGGGCATTGTCGTGGGGGGATATGCAGAGCCATGGCTTGTCGTTCTTGCCGCAACGCTCTCACTGCTGGTGGGTTATGCACGCGCAAAGTCCGATTCACTCAACATCAAGATGCAAGGTATTGGAATAGGCGAGAGGGCGGAGAGACTACTGGTGATTGCCATAGTGGGGATTATCGGATATATGGAGGCGGCCCTAGTCATAGTGTCGATAATTGCTGGAATTACACTTGTGCAGCGCATGATAGTGACTATGAGACAGCTGTGAGTGTTGGTACAGTCTGCTGTGCCTGCGCCCATAGCAAGCACTCGGAGTTCTCTGTGAACAGACTGCGCGGCAAAAATACGTGCCATCTATGTAATTTGGCTTGAGCATCCAATACTGAGTATAAATCTGGCATGGTGTTTACGCCCAACCTGAACGGTTACTGCATGCTAGTAATGCATGGGTCCCATATGAATAAACGACAGACCCTGGACAGAAATCCCGCAGGCTACCTGAACCGAACTTGGTAACTGTTTATGTCCAGCGTAAATAATTTACCAAATTTGTGCCTAGAATCGATCATTCGGGTGTGGGGGGTGTAAACAGTTACCGAACTTGAGCAACTGCACATGTTTATCTAAAAATCGTAGAATTAGGTGAGTTTTTTGCTATGCGTCACTACTGCAAACAGACTTTTGGAGATGTATTACATGTTTTTTAATTGCAGTATCTGCTTGGGATCCCTGTGCCCGAATGTTTGAGTTCTAGTACAAATCCGACAGGCTTAATACAGGAGCTGGACAGTTACGTGTTGCGCAACTTAGCTTGCAGCGAACCGATCGTAGATGCTAGCGCAGCTTGCCGCGCTTGCGCCTGTTGTCTGCGGATCTGATCTTTAATATCTTAAAGTGTATGGCGCACGATATACAGTACCACTTTAGTATTGTAGGTGATGCAATGTATGCTCCCTGTGCGCGCAGCTCCTTTGCAAGTGTGTGCTCCACTAGACTCAGCTTGGATGTGACCTTCTTTGCCTTGTCCTTTGGGACGGTCTGGCCGCAGTTGGTACACTGAACAACCCCAGAGTAGCCCTTTCCGCCCTTTGTCCGTCCGCGGCTTGCGCGTTTCAGAGGCATACATTCCTGAGAGTTTGCTTACTTATAATCCTGCGTATGCAGACTGAGCATCAGTTTATCTGTCTATTATATGCATTGGGCAGTACTGTTACACGCGCTCAAATCCGTCTAAACAGCTCACACCACCTACTAGAGTCCTTTTTTACGGCCATTTTTGTAGATTCTCTCCAGAATACAGGTGCTGGCTTAGTTGTTTACGACCAACCACGCCTGATCACAGCTACTACAACATCAAATACACAAAGACGGCATGATTTTAACAGCAATCATATCCTCATAAAACTAACTATGTCATTCATAAGATTTGTTGGATCTTAATCTACAACACAATCACCTAATTCTGCTATGTTTTTTGACAAAGTCATTATCTGAGACTGTCTAGGTCCCGTATTTTGAGGAGAACCCGCGATGACATGACAATAGTGGCAATGGTGGCAGCATCAGCATCAACATCAGCCGTAGCAATAATAATAATAACAACAACAACTGCAATGACAGAGTCGGTAGCAGCTGTAGCCGCAGCAAACCGCACATCTATAGCAGAGTCACGAACCTGCTGTTTAATGCAGGCCCTGTAAACCCGCCCGGTCTTGCCGATCTAAAAAGCGTGGCTGATGTATAGTCATACAAGATTCGGCCTGGTGACTGCCCCCTCCGCAGCAGATCCTACAAGCGAGGCAAACTTTGCAAGCGCCCCAGTCTGGTAGTTTGGCGCGGGCCTTCTCCACCTCTTCCTGCGCGCCTCCATCTCTTCTTGCTGCACGCGTACGTCTATGCGATTCTCCTTGGTGTCTATTACGATTGTATCGTCGTCCTCAAGCAGTGCTATTGGTCCTCCCACGTACGCCTCTGGCGCAACATGGCCTACCATGAATCCCCGGGTTCCACCAGAGAATCTGCCGTCTGTGACCATGGCAACGTGTCTTCCCAGTCCCTGGCCCACAAGGGCTGCCGTGGTTGCAAGCATCTCGCGCATGCCCGGCCCGCCCTTTGGACCTTCGTATCTTATTACAACCACATCCCCCTTTGTTATGTCTCCCCGGGACACCGCATCAAAGGCATCCTCCTCGCGGTCAAAGACGCGCGCTCTTCCCTCAAACCGGGTCATCTCAACTCCTGCTGTCTTTATTACGGCACCATCGGGAGCCAGCGTTCCCTTGAGGATTAGAGCAGTGCCCGTATCATGTATCGGATCGTCTATCGTTCTTAGAATGCGCGGTTCTATACCTTGCGATTCACGTTCCAAGGACGGTGTTGTACCCGGATCCTGCATGCGGCCTGAGGCTGGCCTTATGGTTACGCCGAGGTTCTCAGAGCGGAGATTCTCCGATATGGTCCTGCCCGTAACCGTAATACAGTCAGGGTTGAGCAGTCCTGCATCAAGTAGCCGCTTTAACACTATGGGTATTCCGCCTATGCGGTCCAGCGAGTTCATGACATAGTTTCCGCCGGGCTTCATGTCTGCTAGGTGCGGAGTTCTCTTGCGTATGCGCTCAAAGTCATCATATGTAAGGTCAACTCCAACCTCCCTTGAGAGGGCGAGCAGGTGCAGTATCCCGTTTGTGGACCCCCCCACTGCATTGAGCACCGTAATGCTGTTCTCAAACGCCTCATACGTGAGGATGTCCCTAGGCCTCGTGCCCGACTCTAGCAGGCTAGCGCATGCGACACCTGTGTTGTACACGATCTCCTTGCGCCTTGAGTCTTCTGCAGGCGGACTAGCGCTTCCGGGCAGGGCAAGCCCTATCGCCTCAGATATCGAGGCCATCGTGTTTGCAGTAAACATACCGCCGCACGAACCGGCATTTGGGCAAGCCGTATCCTCTATACTCTTTAACTGCTCAAGTGAGATGGAGCCTGCGTCATATGCGCCCACCGCCTCGTATACGTCCACTATGGTAAGCTCCCTGTCGTCAAGTACGCCCGGCATTATGGTACCGCCATATACGAATACGGAGGGTATGTCCAATCTTGCCATTGCCATCATGGTGCCGGGCAGGCTCTTGTCGCATCCTGCAATCCCGACCATCGCATCATACTGGTGCGCCCTTACCATGAGCTCTATGGAATCTGCAATGACCTCGCGTGATACAAGGGACGACTTCATACCCTCGTGCCCCATGGCTATTCCGTCGCTGACTGCGATTGTGGAGAACTCCCTAGGGGTTGCGCCGGCTTCAGATACGCCGCGCTTGGCCTCTTGCGCTAGTTCTGGCAGGTGTATGTTACACGGCGTGGCCTCGTTTCCAGTATGGCAGACGCCTACAAACGGTTTTGATAGGTCATCGTCTGTAAGGGACATTGCTTTGTACATTGCCCTGTGCGGGGCTCTTGCGGTTCCCTCCACCACGTTTCTGCTGGATATGCCTGCCATGCTGGTGCTGGCATGTATGCTGTTATAATAATTACTAATACAACGTGTCCTGCGTGGTATGGGGACCGGTCGGCCCTGGCCCTAGCAGGACTGCGACAGCAGCGGAGTGCCGCACCATAACGATAGTATGGGGAATTTGGTCTTGTACTTGACCATATTAAAAGGGTAGAATGCATAGTCTTTAGTCCAAACCTGATACAAAAGTACGATACCAGAACGGCTCTCTGCAGTCTGGTGCGAATTTTTAGTCGTGTTTTGGATATGTGCAGGAGAACTATGTGCTTTTCGGGCACGTGTGAAACGGATGTAAC
>RKRU01000129.1 GCA_007571225.1 Nitrosopumilaceae archaeon
GCCATTTTTTTCGTATGATTTGGACGCTCATTTATCAGTACCTCCGTTCTCTCGGTTCCATTGACTGAGGAACTGGTCTGGACTCATGTATGACAAGGAGGAGGGTGGACGGATCTTGTTGTAATCCTCAAAGGCAGCTGCCAGTACTGATTCTGCGTCTTGGAACCTCTCAAACTCGTGCAGCCACATATAGTCCATCTTGATCTTGCCGTGGAATGATTCTATGTGTCCGTTCTGTTGTGACGTGTGTGTCCAGATGTACTCTATTGTTATTCCAAGATTCTTCATGCTCTCTCGAAATTCTTTGCTGGTGTGCTGGGTGCTACCACAACAGCACACCCAATCAAAAAGAGATTATACCGGCTCCCACATACCACGTTAGAATTGCACGAGACACATCCAAGACTCTTTTTTGACAAGGGTACCATACGCATCGACAGCGCCGACATGCTAGAGATACCAGATGCAAGACGTGACGAACGGAGCGGAGGTGGATCCCTTCGTGCATACGCCATGCACTATGCCAGAATCATCGAGTATCTAAGGGAGAGTGAGATCAACTACACCGACTGTGTACAGAACTTTATCCCCATTGCGCCGCTCAAGACCACCGGACTAGAACTGAGGGGATACCAACAAGAAGCCATAACAAAATGGAAGAACGTGTCAATGAGGGGGTGCGTCGTACTCCCCACGGGCGCAGGCAAAACGGCAGTTGGCATGCATACCATAGTAGAGGCCGGTGCGCCCGCGCTTGTAATAGTCCCCACAATAGACCTGATGGAGCAGTGGTCCCAAGCACTCACTGACCACCTTGCGACACAGCACTCTGGACAAAAGATACCTGTAATAGGGCGCTTGGGTGGTGGAGAAGACGACTTGCGCGCCGTTACGGTTGCAACATACGACTCTGCATACATCAGGGCGCCCGAGATGGGGGACAGGTTCGGCCTTGTCATATTCGACGAGGTGCACCACCTTCCCGCGCCCGGCTACCGTTCCATCGCAGAGCAGATGATAGCGCCGTACCGGCTGGGACTTACCGCCACGATAGAACGTGAGGATGGGTTGCACGGCATGCTGCAGGGCCTCGTAGGCGGCGTGGTGTTCCGTAAGGGTTCACAAGATCTTGCCTCGCAAAAGTACCTTGCCTCGCACACCATACGACAGATACAGGTAAGCCTCACTCCCGAAGAGCAAAAGGCATACGACCAATACAGATCAGAGTTTCTGTCAGGCATGAAGAGCCTCAAGATGGTCTCAGAGTCAATGTACAACCTAAAGAGGCTCATCATGATGTCAAACCGCAGCAGAAAGGCAAGGGAGACTTTGCTGGCGCGAAACAGGGCAAACGAGACGGCCCTCAACAGTACTGCAAAGATAAAAGCCCTAAAGGAGATACTGGCAGGTTGCAGCACATCCCAGAGAAAGACCATAATATTTACACAAAACAACAAGATGGCATATGTAATAGCAGACAAATTCCTCATACCCATAATAACACACAAGACATCAAAAGATGAGAGGCGTGAGATCCTCTCAGGATTCAAAAGTAATAGGTATACTGCTGTGGTTACGTCAAGGGTGCTTGATGAGGGCGTCGACGTTCCAGATGCGGAGCTTGGGATAATAGTCAGCGGAACGGGTAGCGGAAGGGAGATGATTCAGCGGCTTGGGCGCCTTCTGCGTCCAAAGCAGGACGGCGGCAAGGCGGAGCTTGTGGAGATAGTCTCAGCCAAGACTAGGGAGACTGGCACTAGCGCAAAGAGGGGAGCGGCGCTAAAGAAGAGTGCGTCGGGCCGCTCAAGACGGCGCAGGAGTTCTGATGCTTCCAAGTGACCTACTGCGTACAAGAACAAGCCGCGGAAGGATAATTCCGCTGCTCTGCGCAGCACATGCCGAAGAGACTGCAGAATACGAACTTGCCTGCAAGATAACTTCTGAGTTTGCCCGCGCGTACGAGCAGAAATGTACAAAGGGGGAGCTTTTAGCAAGGGTGTCAGAGCTAGAGTCCACATACGACTACAAGCTTGTAAGGGGACTGTGCACGTTGCTTGAGCGCAGAACTACATTTGAGATGGCATCTGTAGGTTCGAGTTCTGCTACAACCCCCGTATCCATACGGCAGACACTGTTTGCAGAGTCTGCAAGGGTTGGACTGGCCACATCAGACGAGGCGCGCAGCGCGATAATTCAGAGGGCGGCCGATCTGCACGGCATGACCAGCCCCGAAATATCGGAGATGATGTGGGCCGACCTTGACTCTAACCTATGCATGACAGAGTTCGGCTCAATCAGTCCAGAAGACCTGCTTATGTGGTATAATATGTCCTTGGTACAGACACTTTTGTTCAGGTGTACAAGGTTAGAGTTCTTTATAGACGAGGGGACATACTGGAAGGATGTGCTGCGCGCAGTAAAGATGCGCGGGCTCATGTATACGCTAGACGTCACGGGTAGGGACGACGACGATGATAACAGTACCATACGGTGCACTCTTGAGGGGCCCATGAGCATATTCAAGATGACTGACCGCTACGGCACCACATTTGCAGAGCTGTTTCCCATAATAACGCGCACGCCTGCATGGGAGATAAGCGGCTCCATAATGAAAAGAACCCCGTCGGGCAAAAAGGTCTACAGTTTTGAGATGTCAAGTGCAGAGACTCGCGACTACATACGAAACATACTGGAATACAGGCAGCCGTCGGCAGGCGCCGCAGCCACGTATGACAGCACAACTGAACAAAAGTTTGCCAAGATTCTCTACCAGCACTTTGACCAGAACGATCCGCTCGGATGGCGCATCACACGCGAGTCCGAGATATTGGTGGCAGGACATAGAGCCATGATACCAGATTTTGTCTTTGAGAGGCTGGGGAGGAAGGTCTACTTTGAGATTGTGGGATTCTGGACACCTGATTACATAAACAAGAAGATAGCCAAGCTGCGCGAGCTCCTTGCCACGTATGATGCAGACGGTGCGGGGAACCTAGACCTTGTCGTGGCCGTGGACTCTTCGCTGCCGTGCTCGCAGATCACCGAGATGGTAGGTAGAAACGGGGTGTTTACGTTTGGCAGGGACATATCGATACGGCCCATAATAGAGTATTTGCAGGGGATAGACCGTATCATATCTAGGGATATGACGGCAGGCATGCCGAGGCTAGACAAAAACGATATGCGTGCTGAGATGTTGAGCATACGTGACGTGGCACTGCGGTATATGGTTCCAGAGGATATAGTGCCAGAGGTAGTTGAAAGGTCAGGCTCCAAAGGATATGTCAGGGCCGGACAGTACATGTTCAGCGCCAAACGGACTGCCGAGATATCTGAAATGCTGCACGATACAAAGAGATTTGTCGATGCCTGTAGTATTATGGAGTCAGAGGGCATACCGGACTCGTGTCACGCGGATCTCTTGGCCGAACTTGGGTATGACGTTATGTGGCCTGACCTGAATCCAGAGAATGCAACGATAAAGAGAACATAACTTTTAGGGTGGTGGAGAGTATGGGATGCGTTCAAAAGGGCAGACTCTTCTCTCTACCCTCCCTCTACACCCACTCGCCTAATCCTCACGGCATTCCTGTCTGCACCACTATAGAACCAAGATGATGCGTAGTCTTTACGGTTCGAGGGCTTTGGAAGTCATGCTTGCCGGATTGCAAAGACCTAAAAACGCATACACAACACTCAACATTAGAGTAATGCAGATGAGATTGCAATGACGGATGATTTTTACGCGATATTAAAGAGGATTAGGAAGGAATGTACCAGCACACGTGACCTTGGCGCAAAATTTGAGAACATAACCAAAGACTTTCTTCTTACCGACAAGCACTACTCAAACCGGTTCTCAAAGGTATGGCTGTGGATGGAATGGCCCGGGCGCGACGGCCCAGATACTGGAATTGATCTGGTTGCAGAGGAGCGCAACGGCGGCGAGCTGTGTGCCATCCAATGCAAGTGTTATGATGATAACGGCCTGCTAGATATGAAATCGATCTCTACCTTTCTGGCAAAGGCAGTCTCTCTGAAGATCAAAAACAAGATAGTAGTGTATACAGGCGATGAAATTACTGGACATGCCGATAAGCTGATGCGCGACTCCAAATGCACCATGATCCGCACCATGGATTTTGACGACTCCAGCGTGGACTGGGGTGGATACCCCAGGCTTGCAGTAAAAAAGCCAAAAGTATTGCGAGACCACCAGCAAGAGGCATGTAAGGCGGTCCTAGACAGGTTCAAGGATTACGACCGTGGAAAGATGATAATGGCTTGTGGGACCGGCAAGACGCTGACTGCGCTGCACATTGCAGAAAAGATGGTCGGAAATGGAGGCATGGTTCTGTATGCAGTTCCGTCAATATCACTGGTATTACAGAGTATGAGGGAGTGGTCCCGTAATGCAAATATGGACCACAGATATTTGGCAGTCTGTTCGGATAAGATTACGAGCGACGACAGCTCCATTACAGAACTAGATGTTCCAGCATCTACGGATCCTGCGGGACTAAAAGAGCAGATATCCAAGACAACCACCCATGCTATGACTGTAGTCTTTTCCACATACCATTCTCTTGAGGTGGTAAAACAGGCAATGGGAGAAAACATATTTGACCTTGTCTTTTGTGACGAGGCACATCGTACTACAGGTGTTGAAGACAAGTCGTTCTTTACACTCATACACGATGACAAGAACATCAAGGCCGCCAAGAGACTCTACATGACGGCTACGCCGCGTGTATACAGCGATATAATACAGGAGAGACTGGGCAAGACGGTTTATTCAATGGATGACGAGGCCAGATTTGGCCCCGAATTCTACAAGATCTCATTTGCAGACGCAGTCAAAAAGGGCATACTGACAGACTTTAAGGTAAAGATTGCAATCGTGCCCGAATCCGAGGTGAGCAGCGAATTCCAGCAGGCCATATCGGACAGGGATTCGGAGATGCCGCTTGATGAGCGAAGCATACTTGCTGGCGTATGGCATGCCCTGCAATATCCAGAGGATGACAAAAAACCCCGACTGCTACAGAGGGTCATAGCGTTTGCAAACCGAATAGACAGGTCCGAGATGTTTGCAGGGGAGATTCCTGATCACGAAAATGTGGATCGCAGTTTTGAAAAGATAGTCAATGCATACAACAAGATGGCTGGTTCTGACCTAAAGGTAGAGGTAAGACATCTTGACGGCAAGTCAAAGGCGTTATACAGACGCGACAAGATGAACTGGCTCAATGAGAGTGTAGAAGAATCTAACACATGCCGCATACTCTCAAATGCAAAATGCCTCTCTGAGGGCGTAGACATACCAGCTCTTGACGGGGTTGTATTTTTGAATCCCAGAAAATCCAAGACAGATGTGGTACAGGCAGTCGGGCGCGTCATGCGCAAGTCCGAAGGAAAGGACTGCGGATATGTGATACTGCCGGTGGCCCTGCCTGCCGGAAAGGAGTACCATGAATCGTTAAACGACGGCAAGACATTCAAGATCGTCTGGCAAGTACTAAACGCACTGCGCTCACACGATGAGAACTTTGCATCAGAGATAAACAGATTGATTCTAGATAAGAATACAGAAAATAACCAGCCCACACCCAGAATCAGCATCTCCATAACGGACACCCAGTATAGCGAGACAGAAATTATAGAGAGGTTCTTTAGCAGGATAAAGTCAGCACTGGTCAAAAAAGTCGGCGACATAAACTATTATGACAAGTATGGTTATGACATAGGTAGGACCGCCCTTACGATTGAGACCATAATAAATGATAAGATAAAAGTTGATCCCCACACAAAATCAAAAGTGGAGCAGTTCCACCAGTCACTCAAAAAGGTCATAAACGATTCTGTCTCGTTTGAGGACACCGTCAGGGTAATTGCACAGCACAAGGTATTGTCACGCGTATTTGACATGCTGTTCTCAGGTGGATTTACAACACACAATCCCATATCGGCCGAATTTGACAAGATAACAGAGCAAATAGGATCATCTGTAGAGTTAGAACGCCTAGAAGACTTTTACAAGGATGTTGAGCGCGAGATAGGCCAGATAGACACATCAGCGGCGCGCCAAAACTTTATCAAAAAAATATACGGCAACTTTTTTGAATCCGCCGACAAAAAGGGTACTGAACAGCACGGCATAGTCTATACACCGATCGAGATAATTGATTTTATTATAAATAGCGTACAGCACATACTGAAAACGGAGTTCGGTACCAGTTTTGCCGACCGTTCTGTAAAGGTGCTTGACCCGTTTACAGGTACGGGTACGTTCATCAGCCGCCTGTTGGAGTCTGGATTCCTAGGCGACAACATACGTGAAAAATACAGACGCGACATATTTGCAAATGAGTTTATTCTTCTGGCATACTACATAGCAACGGTAAACATCGAAACTACATATGCTGGCATGATGGACAAAGACGGTAAATATGCACCGTTTGACGGGATAAGCTATACAGACACGCTCAAAGGCAATCCACGATACCTAGAAGAGGACAGGCACAAGCAGGAAGACACAAAACTGGATACTGCCTTTAAGCAGGCCCATGAGCGCGTGAGGCTCCAGCGTAAAACAGACCTGAATGTCATAATTGGGAACCCCCCATATTCGGCAGGACAAAGCAACTACAACGACCAGAACCAGAACATATCATACCCAAACATAGACGCCAGAATCAAGGACACGTATCTCAGACAGACTAAAGCGATCAATCCAAAAATAGGCCTGATTCGCTCGTTGTACGATTCCTATATCCGATCCTTACGGTGGGCATCTGATCGTATAGGTGATTCTGGCATCATAGGATTTGTTACAAATGCGGGTTTTCTACGCTCTGACGCTGGAGCTGGAATACGCGCCTGTCTTGCAAAGGAATTTACCGATGTGTGGTGCTTTGATCTGCGCGGAAATGCAAGAACAAGTGGAGAAGAACGCAAGAAAGAAGCAGGTAACATATTTGGCGGTGGTTCCCGCGCCCCCATAGCCATAACCATGTTGGTCAAGAGACCTAACGCTTCACACACACACACACACACACACACACACACACACACACACACCACAGACACCACAGACAGCTAAAATACAATACAAAGACATAGGTGACTACCACACCCGAGAGACGAAACTCAAAATTATCAAGGATGTAAAGTCAATTGCAAGAATCACAGACTGGCAAATCATAACACCGAACAAACACCATGACTGGATTGAACAACGAGATAACACATTTGGACAATATTTGCCCATAGGAAGCAAGGACGCCAAATCTGGAAATAGTGTAACAGCAGTCTTCAGAGTGTTTTCTAACGGTGTATCTACCAGTAGAGATCAATGGGCATATAACCCATCAAAGTCAACAATCGTCAAAAATATGAAAAAACACATACAATACTGCAATAAGCAAGATTGGAGCAGACCAGTAATAGATCCAAAACAAGCAAAGTGGGACACCGAATTGTCTAGAAAATTAACCAAGTTTGGTAAACAAGCTTTTTCTGAATCAAAAATACGAATTGCCCTGTATAGACCATTCTTCAAACAATTCTTGTATTTTGATAACATATTCAACCCGCGACAAGGAATTGTTCCCAAGGCATTTCCAAATGACGACAGTGAGAATTTGGGAATTTGTGTATCGGATAAGGGAAAGACGGATATATTTTCTGCACTAATTACTGACATTACACCAGATCTTCACTTGATTGAGCAATCGCAATATTTTCCCTTACATGTGTATAATGAGTTTCATGTGAGTGAGAGAGAGAGGCGTGAGCACGAGCAAAAATCGCAAAACCTTGTCATCATCGTCCCCTACAAATACACAGGTGAATCCTCGGTATTTATCACGAACATCACTCCAGATCTCGAACTCATCCACCACGGACAATGCTTCCCGTTCTACTACTACAAGGAGGGTGTCTTCGGCGGCCATGGCAGCGAAAATATCACAGATTTCACATTAGAACAATACAGAAAACACTACAAGGATCAAAAAATTGCAAAAAAAGACATCTTCTATTATGTATATGGCCTGCTACATCACGAAGGCTACAAGAAAAAATTTGCAAACAACCTCACCAAAGAACTCCCCCGTATTCCCATGGCCCCCAACTTTTGGAAATTTAGTAATGCAGGTGAAACGCTAGCGTGGCTGCACTTGAACTATGAAACCTGTCCCAAGTATGACATCAAACCAAAAACAGAAAAGTTTGGAGGATTTGAAAAAATATCTTTTTCCAAAACAAAAAACAAAGTTGGTAAATTGACACCAGACAAAACAAAACTTGTCATAAACCGTACTGTAGTGTTTGAGAATCTTCCTCAAACAAACTACAAGGTAGGCGGCCGAACCCCAATAGAGTGGGTCGTTGACAGGTACAGAAAAACAGTAGACAAGGACTCAGGGATTGTAAACGACCCCACAAAAGACATGTCTGAACAAGAGATCATAAGCATGATTCAGCGATTCACATACGTTTCAGTTGAATCAGACAAGATAATCAAGACGCTCTCAGAGGAAGAGTTTGAGCCCAGAAATTGGGAGCCAGAAAGATCGGGCCTATCCGCCTTTTCATAATTTAGTTTTGCAAATCACAGGGCCAGATCAATGTACAATTACCGGCACCATCCATTGCATATCAAATATGCAGTGTACAGGGCTCTGCTACATGAAAGAACTTATCCGGGAACTGGTCGCACATCCCGCTCGGCGGCGGAGAGTATACAGGGCTCTGCTACATGAAAGAACTTATCCTCTATGAAAAATCCGTAATGCTACTTCACATAGATGTATGGGGATGAGGAGAGGATTTCATCCACGACCAAAATCATCGCAATGTCACCCGACGTAACAATGCCAAAATGATCGTAATCCAAAGGAGGAGTGGACCGGATGGGATTCGAACCCACGACCTTTGCGGGATTTCTCCTTACGCAGTGTGAGTGCGTCATCCTAACCAGCTAGACGACCGGTCCACCTGTGGTACCATAATGGGAGTTTTTTTGTCTTTTGTTTGGCTCCGGCCGCTTGGCGCCTGTGTCTGGAATAGAACTAAACCGTGCTGGTTGAATGTACGGTGACTGGGGGTATGTGGACTAGTGGTATGCTGGTTGAATGTACGGTGACTGGGGGTATGTGGACTAGTGGTATGCGGGCTGAATGTACACTGTAGCCGCCGTACAATAAAGAACCCAGCACTGTGTAATCGTGTTGGAAGGAGAGCTACTTTTTGGCGCCCATATTGCGGTTCTTGAGTCTCATGTACGGGTTGCGGCACTTGCGGCACCTCGTGGCGCCCACATCATTGCGGCAACCGCACTTGAAGCATATCTTCATGACAAGGCGCGCCTGCTGCGCGATGCGTTTCTTTTCAGGATCGGTAACCGGCATGTCGTGTATCCACCAATACTCCTTTTATTCCAATCGGCCCCTGTCTCTAACTGCTACCGCTTCCTTCATTTTACCTGCAAGCAGTAACGGGACCTCGGCGGGGCTCTTGGCAACTGGAACGCCTGCCCTGTCAAACATCGCAATCTTGGACTCGGCCGATCCATACGTGCCCATTACGATGGCGCCCGCATGCCCCATCCGCTTCTCCTTGGGGGCCGCCCTTCCCGCTATATACGCAACTGTAGGCTTGTCAAACTTGGTATCTATGATCCGCTGGGCCATAATCTCCTCAGAGTCCCCGCCGATCTCGCCTACCACTACTAGGCCGTCAAGCCCAGGAATGCTACGTACCATCTCAAAGGCATCTACAAGCCGTGTTCCGTTCACCGGATCCCCCCCTATTCCTATCGTTATGGCCTGCCCGAACCCCGCACTGCTCAGCGCGTCAGATATCTCATACAACAGCGTTCCGCTCTTTGAGAGGACCGCTATCTTGCCCGGCTTAAACGGCGAGGGGGGCATTATTCCAATCTTGATTATACCCGGAATCATTACGCCAGGCGTATTGGGCCCTATGATGATGGCGCCCTTCTCTTGGGCCAGGTTCAGCGCCTCCATGGTATCCCTTATCGGAATGTGCTCTGGAATCGCAACGAGTAGTTTTACGCCTGCCTCTAGCGCCTCTCTGGCCGCTCCCAAAAAGAATCTTGCAGGAACAAATATTGCAGATATACAGGCTCCCGTGGCCTCCACTGCATCCTGTACAGTATCATATATTGGAATAGAGTCGTCAAACATCTGCCCCCCCTTTCTAGGCGTGACACCTGCCACTATGTTTGTCCCGTATGACAGCATGTTCCTAGTGTGAAGAGAGCCGTACGCACCGGTCATCCCCTGGACTATCACGCCCTTCTTCTCATAGTCTGCATCACCGGGGCTGCCCTTTAGCATCTCTAGTATGTCACTCATCTTGTACCCCCCACATTTGCCACTGCGGCGCGTATTGCATCCTCGATTGAATCGAACATCTCGGTTCTAGAGTCTGCAAGCATCTCCCTTGCCCTATCCGACTCGGTTCCCTTTAGTCTGGCATATACTGGAAGGTCTATCAAATTTGTTGAATATGCCCTTAAAAACGCCTCTGCCACAACTGTAGTCTTGACTATACCACCGTACAGATTGACCAATATTCCCCTTACCCCCTTTATCCTGCTTATGAGCGTGAGCGCCTCATATACGGACTCGGTGGTAGCGCCTCCACCCACATCTAAAAAGCACGCGGGCCTGCCGCCGTTGTCAGACAGCATGTCAAACGTGGACATTACAAGGCCTGCCCCGTTTCCGACTACCGCGATGTCGCCGTCAAGCTCGACAAGCGAGAACCCACTCTTCTCGGCCCTCTCCTCAATCTCGGACTTTTCATGGTATGCTGCAAGTTCTGGATGCCTAAAGTTGCTGTTGTCGTCCGTGACGAATTTGCCGTCAAGCGCCGTTATGGTGCCATCGCCTGTTATGGCAAGCGGGTTTATCTCGGCAAGCTCCGCCTCCTTCTCTACTGTAAGTTTTGAGAGTTTTACCAGCGTGTCGACAAATCCATCTACCACCGTTTCACCTTGCAGGTTTATCTGCCCGGCTATCTCACGTGCAGTTTCTTCTGATACCACGCCCATACCGACCTCCCTTATGGTCTGAGTCTTTACTGACTCTATCTCCACGCCGCCTTCTGACGATGCAATTACGGTATAGCACCTCTTTGATCTGTTCAAAAAGAGCGACAGATACAGCTCCTTTTTGATCTCTGCCATCTTCTCAAGCAGGATCGCCCGGGCACCCTCGCCCTTTATAATCAAGTTCATAATGCGCGGATACTTTGCCTCAAACTCATCCATATTGTGACACGGCTG
>RKRU01000148.1 GCA_007571225.1 Nitrosopumilaceae archaeon
TACGTACTGATTGTGAGGCCTCGCAAGGAGAGGGCGATAGCACAGATGCGCCAGTCTAGGAGAAAGAATAAGGAGACCAAAGATGATATTTAGCAGTCTGTAGACCGTCACGTATTGACAGGGACACGGTCACGACGGCAGGATGCCTCTTCTGATGATGATGATTATGATGATTATAATTATGATTATAATGATGATTACGATTATGATGATGATTATGATGATGACAACAGTAGCAACAGTAACGTGACGGGGCCCAAGAATGACTCTGCTACAGAGACAACAGCATCCAAAGACGGCAGTATGATATCCGGTTCAAGAAAGGTCCGCATAGGCATTGATGTCGGCGGCACGTTTACCAAGGCAGTTGCAATAGACTCTAGAGACGGCAACATCCTGTCAGTCTCCACCGTACCCACCACACATGACACCGAGCGCGGCGTCTCAGATGGAATATTAGATGCGTTCACCAGAATGCTCAACAAGTCTGGAATCCAGCTAGATGACATTGATCTCGTGGCGCACAGCACGACACAGGCAATAAACGCCCTGCTCGAGGGCGATACATACCCTGTCGGAATAATAGCAATGGGAGTGGGCCCCACAAAAAAGGATGTCACGCGTAGAACCGAGCTGAACACCAAGGACGGGACCGTACACGGGGATCTCAACACATTTCATGAGTTTCTAGATACGTCCCATCTGATAACGGAGCAGGAGGTAGCAGACGCGCTAGACAGGCTGCGCGGTTCGGGGGCGCGCTCCATCGTAGCTACTGAGGCCTTTGGTGTCGACGACCCGACAAACGAGGAGTTCGTCGCAGAGCAAGCAGCGGCAGCCGGACTTCCATGTACGTCGTCACACGAGATATCAGGCACGTACGGCCTAGAGATACGTACGCTTACTGCCGCAGTGAATGCCAGTATACTACCAAAGACACTCCAAGTGGCAGACTTTGTAGAGAGCACCATGCGAGATGCAGGAGTGAGATCCCCGCTTCTAGTCATGAGAGGAGACGGCGGCGTCACAAGTATGGAGACGTTTCGTTCAAAGCCCATACTGACCGTACTTTCAGGACCTGCCGCCAGCGTAGCCGGCGCCTTGCTCCACCTGCGCATCACAAACGGCATATTCATCGAGGTCGGCGGAACATCCACCAACATATGCATAATAAAGAACGGCAGGCCCGAGATAAGGTACGTTACAATAAAGGACCACCCTACATGTATACGCTCCATGGATGTCCGCATAGTCGGGGTGGCCGGCGGAAGCATGATTGCGGTGCACAAAAAGAAGATCGATAGAGTGGGCCCACGCAGCGCGCATATTGCAGGCCTGAGATACTCGTGTTATGCGCCCGCATCTGAACTGGAGTCGGGCACGCTTATACTGATGAGTCCAATGTCGGCAGACGAGCCCATATATGCGGCCATCAAATGCAAGGATGGCACCACGTATGCAATTACGAACACGTGTGCCGCAAACGCCCTCGGGAACATACCAGACGGGGACTACTCAAGGGCAGACCCCGCAGCGGCAAGGGTGGCCATGAAGAAGCTGGGCCAGTTATTGTGTGTCTCGTATTCGGAGGCCGCAATGTCTGCCCTGCTGACCTCGTCATACCAGATATCAAAGACCATAACCCGTATACTAAAGGAGTACAAGATGGACATAGGAACAACCCGTATAATAGGAGGAGGCGGAGGTGCGTCGGTACTGGTGCCAGAGGTGGCAAAGCACCTGTCCATGAGGTATGAACGGGCCCCGCATGCAGAGGTCATCTCGTCGATAGGTGTGGCCTCGTCGATGCTGCAAGAAGAATCCGAGATTTCAATGACTAACCCCACACCTGCGGAGATATCTGAAGCCCACAGGTTGGCGCGCGTGGCCCTAGTCAAGAAGGGGGCGGTACCAGAATCAATAATAATCGATAGCACGTACGTACCTGACAAGTCGATACTGCGCATCACATCCATAGGAAGCGTCGAGATGGAGGAGAGCGGCGGTGCGAGGTCGGTAGCAGGCAGTAGCGGCGGTGACGATGGTGACTCGCGCGGCTCCCTCCGAGGCGGACCCGCATCGACATTTGGGTTAAAGGACGCGCTCGACAGGGCGTCTGAGATCATGTGTATGGACACAAGCCTGATAAACATGGAGTTTGAGTCAGACCATCACATGATAATGGTCGGACACGTGACCAGCCGCAGGCTGTTTAGCAAGAAGAACAAGCACCGCATACTGGTCCTAGACAGGTTTGGTAGGGCCAAGCTTGACGTTCCCGATGGGGTGCTCCTTCACGGGGGCAAGCTGGCCATAATAGAGGATCTTGACGAGTTTCTAGAGTCCCGCCACTCAAGTATAGCGCCCCAGGTACACCTAGTAGATGACACTAGACTGCTTGACTTTTCCGGGCTAACATCCACGTCACATCTGCTAGGGGCCGTACAGGACGAGCTTGACGACGATGCAAAGGCCGCAGTCATAATTGAGAACTGACTATGTTGCATTCTGTCCGTACGGGACGAATCGACTGTCGTGGCAAGCGCGTTGACTGCTGGTCCATACGGGACGAATCGACTGTCGTGGCAAGCGCAACAACCACACCTATACTAGCAGGCCTGTACCTGAAAACCTAATATCGGCCACGACGCCATAGTATACGAGGTCATCACAATTGGCAAGAATCAGAAGGGCCAACAGGTACTGCGTGGACTGTGGGGCCCGCCTCGTATACTATCCGCGCCTCTCAAACCCAAAGGCTCCAAACGAACACCGCGTGCTGGTGTATGCCTGTCCTGATTGCACACGGGATTTTGAAAAACCAAAGATGTTCTCCATACGCCGGAACCAAGTAGACGATCCGCTTGAGACAGTAGAGATAGAGATTACGCAGGAGCGCAAAAAAGCCGAAAAGAGTAGAAAGAATGCATCTGGCTGACATGCATATTATGCACGTACGTACGTAGTGAAAGCATAAAAGTTCCGTTGCTACAAGCATATGCAGGACGGCTGCACCGATTATAGGCATGACAGGTTATGTGTCTGACCTAGATCGGCCAAATGGCTGTTACCAGATCACGGTGTAACTGGCATATCACAGATGTTTTTGGCAGGCCCCGACGTGACAAAAGTGTGAAATCGCACATTTTTTCCAGTCCGCAAAAGGTCGTGCGCAGTATCCTCCTCTACTACTACTACTACTACTACTACTACTACTACTACTACCTTCCTGCGACTAGCAAGCCAGGTATTTGTACGTCTTTACTACCGGAAACTCTTTTGCCCGAAACATATTCTCAAGCGCGTCCTTCATTGCATCCGCACTCT
>RKRU01000036.1 GCA_007571225.1 Nitrosopumilaceae archaeon
TCGCTCCATCTCTTGTTCTTGCTCATGCTATGTCACCTGCCTCCTTGCTCAAAAAGTATACGAAATTGAGTTGTCCCACTTTTAATGGGTCCGCACCAATAATGACGACGATAATGACGATAATGACGACGATAATGACGACGATAATGACGATAATGACGACGATAATGACGACGATAATGACGACGATAATGACGACGATGACGATTATGGTGTCATAACACCCGTCCCCCTCCAACTCCACATCCTTGTTATTGCGATGTTCATATTCTTGTCATATGTGACTATATTTACCCTCTGGATTGTGCAGGCGCAGTTGGCGCCAGCCTGACTTGGCGCCAGCCTGACTTGGCGCCTAGCCTTCAAGCATCATTATGGCCCTAGCACTGGATTGTGCAGGCGCAGTTGGTGCCAGCCTGACTTGCATGTATGATGGTGTCGGGGCGAGCTG
Source organism: Nitrosopumilaceae archaeon (assembly GCA_007571225.1). Taxonomy (GTDB): domain Archaea; phylum Thermoproteota; class Nitrososphaeria; order Nitrososphaerales; family Nitrosopumilaceae; genus Nitrosopumilus. The sequence continues at coordinate 452 of RKRU01000036.1, forward strand.
CATCCTACATAGGATCCAAAATGGTAGCAGTTTAATAATTGGACAACTCTCCACTACGTATGTGAGCAGCAGCGCCATTCGGACCATACATCTAACCAAGACGTTTGACAACTTTGCAGCCTTACGTGACGTCTCATTTGAGGTCGAATCGGGAGAGATATTCGGCCTGCTCGGACCAAACGGCGCCGGAAAGAGCACCATGATGATGATTCTGACCACCCTGCTAAAACCAACCTCCGGCAGGGCCGTAGTATCTGGCTTTGACGTAGTCGGGAACCCCGGAGGTGTGCGCCGCTCCATCGGATACGTACAACAAGACGTCACCATAGACGAGTATCTTACGGGGCGGGAGAACCTATACTTGCAGGCCAGGCTGAGCCGCATGCCAAAGGAGAAGGCAGCAAGGCGCATAGACGAGATGCTCCATCTTGTGGAGATCCAGGAGAGGCAGGACGAGCCCACCCTTACCTACTCGGGCGGCATGCGCAAGAGGCTAGAGATTGCGGCAGGACTCTTGCACATGCCAGATGTGCTCTTCCTTGACGAGCCTACGGTGGGACTTGACATACAGACGCGCAGGAAGATATGGGAGTACATCAAGACAGTAAACTCAGAGTATGGCATGACGGTATTTCTTACTACCCACTACATGGAGGAGGCCGACAACCTATGCGACAGAGTCGGCATAATAGACGGCGGGAAGATAGTGGGCATCGATACGCCGGCGGCCATGAAAGAGTCGCTCGGGGGCGGCTTGGTCTCAATGGAGGTAGACTGTGGGCACCTGCAGCTGGTGGAGAGGCTCAGCAAGGACGAGTCCGGCCTGATATCAGATGTAAGGTACGATCCCTCTTCTGAGCGGATAGTGACGTCTGGCGATGCGGCTGCAATCCCGCGCATATTCCAGGCCGCATCTGACTGTAACATTACGGTAAAGAGGATTGCAGTATCGACTCCCACTCTAGACGATGTGTTTCTGTCACATACGGGCCACGGGCTGAGAGATGGGGACGGCCGGGATGACGGGCAGCAACGTCGGAGGGGAGGCGGCAGGCCAAAGAGGCGCGCCGCACGGGGGGGATGACTGCGATGAACCGGACTGTGGCGGCAGCCTCTGCCTTTGCCATCATACACGACACGTACACCATATTCTGGCGCGAGATGAAGCGCTATCGAAAGTCAAAAGGTGGTGTACTCATACGGCTCATCCAACCTGCCATCTGGATCATCGTAGTGGGAAACACGTTTGCGGGGACGCAGCCGCTCATAGAGTCAGTAGGGTTTGACGGGGAGTACATCGAGTTTATGGCGCCCGGTGTCATCATACTTACTGCGATATTTACCAGCATATTCGGCGGGGTCAACACGTTGTGGGACCGCCGTTATGGGTTTATGAACAAGGCGCTAGTATCTCCAGTCTCGCGCTCGGCCATAGCGCTGGGTAAGATGTCTGCCATATCGCTAGTTGCCGCACTACAGGCAAGCCTCATCATAGGGATCGCCCTTGCAATCGGAGTCTCATTTCCAGACCCGCTTACGACTATACCCCAAATTATGGGTATAGTGATACTCTTCTCGCTGGGGTTTGCAGGCATATCGGTTACGGTGGCGGCTACTGCAAAGTCCCAAGAGACGTTTTGGGGCCTGATAAACATGCTGGGGATGCCCCTGTTTATGTTAAGCCCGGCACTGTTTCCACTCGAGCTACTCCCAGAGTGGCTTGCCACACTGGCAAGATTCAACCCCGTGACGTATGCTGTACTGCTCATAAGGGGGATGATGACTGGCGTCTCAGAAGGTGGTATAGCGGCCTTGGCGGGAATAGGAGTGATAGCCGTATTTGTAGTATGTGTGGCGTGCATTGCAGGGTATGTCTTTACCCGGGATGTGAACAGACCGTTTTAACCAACTATTATTGACTAAAATTGTAACAGTTTTTCACATTGTGGTTAATTTTGTTATTTTGATATGTTATAGTGTTGAAGGTTACGATTACAGTTGTTGTTGCCGCTACCATATGTGCGGCGGCATCTTTGTTTGCAGCAGGCGGTACTGCGTACGGGGATGGGCAGCACGATCATCTGTACGAGTTTGGTTCGTACGGCATTGCTGCTGAGGGGCACTTGGTACATCCGCAGTCGATTGCCCAGGACAGGCACGGCGACATGTATGTGGCGGACTTGGGCAACAAGCGCATACAAAAGTTTGATTCCCATGGAAACTTTCTACTTGCTTGGGGGCACAGCGGGCACGGGGACGGACTGTTCCACTACCCTATCGGAGTTGCGTCTGACGGCGACTATGTGTACGTGGCAGACAGGGATCTGAACCGCGTGCAAAAATTTGATCTGCAAGGCAACTACATTACACAGTGGAGTCAGCACGGAAACGTCACAAGCAGCCTAAAGATGCCTACTGGTATTGCCGCCTTTGACGGCCACATATACGTAGTCGATACGGGGAATTACCGCGTGCAAAAGTATACGGCCGACGGAACGTTCGTGCTGAGTATGGGCGGATCTGGTACGGGGCCGGGCAAGCTCGTACTGCCATACGGTATCGATATATCTGGCGATGGCGCAGTCTACGTGACGGACAGGGGAAACAAGAGGATCAACCAGTATGCTGTAAACGGCACGTACGTACAGACACACGAGTTCCAGGCACCGCGGCTCTTTGATTTTGTTCCAGAGGGAATAGCGCTGACAGGCAACGACACAGCATACGTCACAAACGCCTTCTCCAAGCGCGTCTTGCACTTGGATCTGAATGCTAGTTCCGTACCGCTTGACATATTCGAGCAGCGGGGCCCCATAAGTGAGGAGATGTATCATCCGTCTGATGTGATGCTAGGCGACTGGGGACAGCTGTACGTGGTAGATTCGCTGGATCATATAGTACGTGTCTTTGAGACGCCGTGGTATGACGCTGCGGTGGCTGCTGCTATTGATGACACTACTGTTGCTACTATGGATGACACCGTTACTACAGATGGCACTGTTGCTGTTACAGATGCTGCTACTATAGATGATGGCACTACAACTACAGACAGCACACACTATGATGATATTCTTCCCAACACCGATGATAGCCAGGATGGTACCACTGCAGGTAGTACAACTAGAACTATACCTGATAACACCAACGACTCTATCGATACGGTCCCCCCCACAATTACGGCGCCGCCTGATATCATAGTGGATGCTACGGGCCTCTACACAGAGGTTGACGTGGGACTGCCACACGTACTAGACGACAGGAGCAATACGGTAACGATACTCCACAACATCCCAGACGGGTTTACGGTGGGTGTATCCAAGGTTACATGGGTTGCATTTGACGATGCCAAGAATACAGCCGAGGCCTATCAGTATGTTACGGTATTGGCCTGCGGGCTACCGCGCTCTGACTACAACATTATAGTGGGAACACCTGATGATGAGGTCATAGACGGAACCGACAGGGCCGATCTTATATTTGGCATGGGCGGCAGGGATCTTATAGATGGCGGCGCCGGCGGCGACTGCATATTCGGTTCTGACGACGACGACTTTGTAGTGGGTGGCGCCGGCAGCGACGAGATACATGGCGGCGCCGGCAACGACATACTCAGCGGACAGGCTGGCGTGGATGTACTGTATGGGGGTACGGGGGCAGATGTCCTTGACGGTGGGGACGGAGCAGACCAGTGTCACGGGGACGACTTGGACCTGTTGGTACAGTGCGAGGCCGCACCAGGCATGCTGGTGCACTGATACGACGACTGTATAAAGTCGGGTATTATGTCGTGCCGTAGTGGTAGTAAGAGATAAAGATCAACGATCAGATACCCATTTGGTGGCTTCTGATGCCGGCCACCGCTGGTAAGAGCGAATACTTTGTTTACTACGTACGGTGGATCTATAGTCGGACAATATAGACTATTTTGGATGCCATAGTCTATGATTCATAACTGTAAATAGCGTCCATTCCATGTCCCGTTAATGAAGAAAGTAACTTGTGCGGTACTGATGTCCGTGATACTGCTTGCATTTACCATGTCTGGTGCTGCTACTGCATACGCATCTGCTGGTGCGGCGGCGCCCCCGCCCCCGCCTGACCCGGACGAGACGTATCGGGTGGAGGCTGCAGGAGCGTCGTTTCCGTTTCCGCTTATAGACCGGTGGAGAGTCGAGATAAAGGAGGACTATCCAAACGTCAATCTCAACTACCAGTCGATCGGAAGCGGTGGCGGGGTCAAGAACCACCTTGAATCCACCATCGTATTTGCAGGGACAGACGCCCCGATGACCAAAAGGGAGCTGAAATTGGCCGACCCCACGCTGCACATTCCCGAAACCATAGGTGCGATCAACATCGTGTACAACCTGCCCGGATATGGCCCAGGCCTCAAACTGACGGGCCAGGCCGTGGCAGACATCTATCTGGGTAAAATTACTACATGGAACCATCCAGACATCACACGGGTAAATCCAGGTTTGATCCTGCCTGATGAGACGATACAGGTAATACACCGTTCTGACGGCTCTGGCACCACCAAGGTCTTTACACAGTGGCTGTCGTCTGCAAGCGAGGAGTGGGATCGCGATATAGGCGCCGGAAAGAGCGTGCCGTGGCCCAAGGGCGTGGGAGCCCCAGGCAACGAGGGCGTGGCAGGTACGATGCTCAGTACCCCGTATTCGGTAGGGTACGTATCCATTGCGTATGCCAGCCAGCTCAATATGCACAGTGCCGCGCTTGAAAACGGCGACGGATCAAACTTTGTACTTCCCACACTAGAGTCGACTGCACGGGCTGCAGGCAACATGGCACAACAGTCCCTGCCACCGGTGCACGAGCCGTGGACCGATGTCAGTCTGTTAAACGCTCCAGGGGCCGATTCGTATCCACTTGCCTCCTTTACCTACCTACTCGTATATGAGGACGTCACAGATGTAGTCGACAGTAGAAGCGAGGCAGAAGGGCTTGTCTGGATGCTGCACTGGATGGTTACAGAAGGACAGCAGTACTCTGCGGAGCTTGGATTTGTTCCGCTGCCCGACGAGGTAGTCGAGCTGGTAAAGCAGGGATTGGGAAGGGTCATGTATGACGGAGATCTGGTATGGGAGTACACTCCTGTATCCGATGATGTGGATGTGGACCTGTCAGATGATCCTGTCGTACCCGTCAGAGAAGCACTGATCCCGCCGTGGATAAAGGACCTCTTTGGATTCTATGTTGAAGGAAGCATAGGGGATGTCGAGATAATAACTGCCCTGCAGTACCTGATTCAGGAAGGAATAATCATCATTATCCCCGCCGAATGATTGCCTGCTTTTGTTTTATTATGTCGCTCTTATGTTGAATTTTGTGGGTGAGTATTTTCTCGTGTAACCGTACGTCCCCCACGCCTAAATGACCTATTCCAAGTACAAATGGCAAATTGTTTACGCCAGACGTAAACAGTTACACTAGAAGTGATATTGCCTGAGACAAGCCCGCCTCTGTCTGAGACAAGCCCGCCTCTGTCTGAGACTAGCCAGCACCTGTATTCTGGAGAGAGCCTTTTTTGGCATATGACTCCTAGAAAATATACAATTGGAAATTACTACGTCAGACGTAAACAACCTGTTAGATTTGTGCTTGCAGTCATTCAGGTATTGGGGACCTAAACAATAACTGAGTCGGATTAATCGATCACCTAATGGCTTAACCTTTTACTATAGAACCGGCTGTCAAGTTTATCCCCGCATTTTGCATACTGTATCCTGTATGTTGTGGCTCCAATTTTGATCCGGCCTTCCTGATCTTTTAGTATTTTAAACGTCGTGGACCTAAACGCCTTGGCTGCTAATACAAAACACAAGTATGGTTTATCGATCTCATGTTTGTCTAGAATGTCCAAGGCTCTTTCAGCTCCACATTTCAACTGACTCTTGATCTTGGTAATATCGAGTTTCTTACCTTTTAATTCAATCAAAAAGATCTCAACTGTCTCTTGAATTCTAAGTACAACACAGTCACATATACTTGATTTGCCATCAGAGAGTTTTTCACCCTTTAGAATATAGGTGCCCGGTGCATCTGGTATTATTATAGAACAGTTGGAGCGGGGCTCGCAGCATTTTGAAACTCTTGCGTTGTGTGTCTCGAGAAATTTATTGGCCATTCTGATCCTCTAATACATCATTAATGAGTATGTACTTGTTATACAGTTCGCCAAAGACTCTGCTAAACTCCTCTTGGTTTATGCCGCCCTCATCAAATATTTCAACTGGTTTTGTCAAACAGCTTCCAGATTCGTTTTTGACAAAAACATACGGCGCGATCTCACTTTGTTTAATGTACTCGGCCGCATCAAGTCCAATCTTCTTCTTGTTTTTGACTTTGTCTGCCTGAAGATAGTTGCTGATCTCCTCTAGTATAATTGGACTGTGTGTGGTGATTATAATTTTTATCCCTGCCCGTATCATACGGATGACACATTTTGTAAACCTTACTTGATTTTCAGGGTGCAGGTGTGCTTCAGGTTCGTCAATTACAAGCAGATCACCTTTGTTGATTATGTATCTCAACCACAATACAAGTAGCGCAAGATCGGATATTGCAGATGAGGTTCTTTGAATTGGCGTATTGCCACTTGGGGTGCAGTATTTTATATCTGTCGGCACCCCGACTAGGTTTCTAGTGAACTCGATTTTACCGTCAAATAATGCCTCAATTTCGTCGGCACATTCTTTAAATGAGCTAGTTTTATCAGGCATGTTTATAATGGTCAGTATCGACTCTATGATGACTCCTGGCAATTTGCGTGCGGCAGAAGAATCCCCATAAACTGTTTGAACAAGAATTGGAAGTATTACTTTGTGTATCTGGATGATTCCAGAACGGGCCGATGGTAGATAAAACGAGCGCGGAGGTATATCTTTGAATAGATTTGTGTATATCTCATTGCGAATTATTCCTGAGGCGCTGTTTAGAAATTCATCCCAGTTTTCTTCAGGTACTGTTATGGTAATTTCACTGTCCGAGTATTCTACTGTGTATATGCTATCGTTGACAGCATCCGTGTCATACTCTATATCACTAACTCTTCTTATTCTGTATGTGGGTTGTTTGGAGGCACATCTTAGAGAAAGGTCATTAAATGAAAGTATGTGTGGCATGTGAACTTCCATACTAAATTTCTTGTTCGAGAAACGAATCAAGTCCCGAGTGGGAGAATCGGTGGCAAAATTATCTGAAACCGTTTTTGTAAACACAAGATTGTAACGGCGAAGCGCTTCCTCCATATGTTCTTCGATGATGTCGGGTAAAATCTTACAATCTGATCCAGATTTCACTTCTTCTAACATGTGTTTTAGATTTTTTGCTGCAGTTTTATATTGGTCTGGAAGACGGCCTGGCATGTATCGCCCTTTGTCAATTACACCTGGATGTGTAGACGGGCGCCTAGAATTTATTATTGAATGTACTAGTGTTGCGACATAGGTCTTGCCAACGTTATTGGGGCCTATAAATACGGTCAGGGGCTTTAACTCAAAATCTGCATCAAGTAAGGGTCCAAAATCTTTAATGGAGAGGCGCATATTCATTTTTAATCTATATTAGCCTGTAATGTTGTATAAATATTCGTTTTTATGTTCAGTATGACTTCACCTGTCCCTTGTATAGATCCGTCAACCTTGTTATATGTACTCAAACATGACTGAAAAACCCTTACTACACTACTAAAGAGGCCTTATTTACAGTTATTTTTTGTGCTAGGCGGGGCAGGTGAAGTTATGCTGTGTTTAGTAGTTGGAAATGGTAACTGTTTACATCTTCCACGCCTAAATGACTGATTCTAGGCACAAATTTGGCAAATTGTTTATGCTGGACGTAAATAGTTACGACTGGATCTTATTTTGGAGAGAACCTGGCCGTAAATAGTTACACTGCGAGCCGTTCCGTACTTGTCTTCTAACGTCGACTGTTCTCAGAATTTTAATGTACTAGCGGGGGATGGTAGCATCTTACCGCCCACAGGCAAAAAGAGTAATATTCAAACCACATTCACACACACCAGTGAACGCAGAAAACAGATTGGCAACCATAGGAGGGTTCGAGTTCAGATCAAAACACCTGATTATAATAGCCATACTGGCCATCTCATTCACGATAGCCTTCCTCATAAGGGCCCAGCCCGTCCAGTATGGCTTTGAGCTCAATGAGTTTGATCCATTCTTCAATTACAGGGCCACCCTGTACATGGTAGAAAACGGCATACCTGCATACTATGAGTGGCACGATACTATGAGCTGGCATCCGGACGGGCGCGACGTTTCGGGCACCTCACAGGCAATGCTACACCTGTCGGCCGCACTCACCTACCAGATATTTGGTGGTGGCATGTCACTGTATGATTATACCATAATATTTCCTGCTGTGTTTGGCGCCCTTACGGCAGTCGTGATCTTTGCGATGGTGCGTGTGATAGGGGGAACCGGCGCGGGGCTGTTTGCGGCCATGCTCTATTCAGTCTCCCTTCCAATACTGGTGCGCTCCCCGATAGGATGGTTCAAGTCAGAGCCGTTTGGATTGTTTCTTAGCATACTTGCAGTCTACCTGCTCATAAGCGGCCTGTACTCTGCTAGGCAGAGATGGGTTGCAGCATCAAAGCTGGTGGCTGCCGGATTCTTTGTATCAGCATCAGTCTCGGCATGGGGAGGAAACATGTTCTTTATCATACCAATTGGCATACTGTTCTTGGCCCTGCCGTTTCTGCGCACGGATCATAAATTTTTAATATGGGCAGTCCCCCTCTTTGCCGCATCCACGCTAGTTACGTCCCTAGTATTTGAGCGCGGTATAGCATCCACCCCGTTGACCGGTGTTGTAGTTGCGATACCTGCAGCATTTTTGGTCGTATGCATACTTGTACAGAAGAGATCTGCACACCACAAGCTGAGAAACGGACTGATCGTACTTGTGGTGCTGCTTGTAATGGTGCCCGTATTTGCAGTCGCAAACGCGGAGCTGGAACTGGTCCCACTACCAAGCTACCGATACATTAACGCCCTGAACCCGTTTATGACAACTGACATACCGCTGGTAGAGTCTGTGGCAGAGCATGCAACTACGTCCACCTCACAATCCTTTCTGTTCCATTCTGTACTTATGATATTTGCAGGCATTGGGGTGTGGCTTGTGATTCGGGCCATATCGGAGGGGCGGGCCTCCGGTGTCAGGCACGACATGTTTGTATTCTCACTTGTGATCGGTATGGTCGGCGTATACATCAGCTCCTCGTACGTGCGCCTAGAGGTCTTTGCGGCAATAGGGGTCATAGTACTGGCATCACTGGGACTCTCCATGCTGTCAAGGGAGTTCTTTGGAAGGAGTGGCACAATAGGCATGTATGGTATGAAGGGAGATCATAATGGTAGTATGGACGATGAGAAGACATCTGATACGGCCAGCAGGCCGCAACAGGTGGGGGAGGCCACTTCGCCTGCCACGAGAGCCGCGCGCGCAAAGGCCGTGCGGGCGCAGCGCAAGGTCATGCGCACAATCTCGCAGCCTGCAGCCGCACATGGCACGACACCTGAATACAAGAGGAAGCGAACAGACCACAGGATAAGCATCCCGTTTATGGTAGGTGTGGTGGCCCTGCTTTTGATGCCGCTGGTGTACTCTAGTTCTACTATGGCAGCAGACGTATTTACGTACATGGATCAGCCTCCCACAATCTTGACTGGCGGGGCCTCCTTTGCCATACCTACAAACGACTGGCTGCACGCACTGGCGTGGATCAAAAACAGTACGGCTCCAGATGCCATTATAGCTGCGTGGTGGGACTATGGCTACTGGATAAGCACGATGGGCGAGAGGACCTCGCTTGCAGACAACGCCACCCTAGACAGCAAAAAGATAGAGCGCATCGCAAACATGTTTCTGGTGTCCCCAGACGAGGCGTGGTCCGAGCTTCAGGCTATGGAGGCCGACTATGTGCTTGTATTTGTGGCGGGCCAAAAGCTTGCAAGTAATTCCGACGCGCTGCTATACATGCTGCAGCACGGGGGGGACGAGTCCAAGAAGCAGTGGTTCATGAGGATAGCCGGACACAACCCGAACATATACTTGGAGCCTGATGGCATCAGCGGCACGGAACACTTTTGGACAAACACGGCGCTTGCACAGTTCTTTCCGTTTGAGTTGGTGTCATATGTGAACCCAATGGACCCATCACAGCCGTTCCCCACGTATGTGCCACAGTCCATACCCATATATGTACAGAACGTCAAGTATCCCGCAGACGGGGACGGGCCATTCAGACTTGCATATTCTTCGCCCTCATTTGCAGATATGTCAGTGGGGCCGCTGATTGGGATCTTCATATATGAGGTCAACGACGACTATACGGTGCCCATGAGTATAGACATATCCGAACTGAATTAACTATTTGGCGGCAACGTTACTATAGGCGCACTCTGATGATACACATGGTGGTGGTCTTTGGTTGCCTTGGTGCTGCGATTTGTGTAGTTTTTCTGCGGCCAGGCTTTAACTGGCATCAGAATAGGCCGTACATCGATAGATGCCTAGTTTGAGCCTGTAATCGGTTATTGTATGTGGTAGTGTATGGCAGCTGAGACTTTGTCTGAATTATCATATGCGGAAGACGTTCATGCGGCAGGCACATTTTGGAGCATGGTTCATGACATGCATGTCCATCATGTCTTTTGGCCTCTAAAAGTGAACCATGGCGGGGAATGCCACACTTGAAGGGTACGATTCTCACCACACACCCGACAGCTTGCTGATCGGGTGGGAAATAATGGGCGAGACTACCACACTTGAAGGGTACGATTCATCAC
>RKRU01000172.1 GCA_007571225.1 Nitrosopumilaceae archaeon
TGCCTGGGATCGCACAAAGAGACACAAATTTGTTTCTCAATTTACGTTAAGCGTAAATAATTTGCCAAATTTATGCCTAGAATCAGTCATTCAAGTGGGTGGAGGATGTAAACAGTTACATGAGAAGCACTACGCCCGTCATTGCATCTCAATTTTACAATCTGGCCTAGGTGAAGTCATATCTTTAACGACAAAGGAGATGGGCAACGCCCCGTCACAGCCTACCCTTAAATAACTACGGTTGCATGTCGTCACATGCTTGTAATAAACTGCAAAAACTATGCGGAGGTCGCCACACCGGACAGGATTACACGACTTGTGAAGACGGCTGACATAGTTGCCGCAAATCACGGGATTGCAGTGGGGGTGGCACCGCCGCAACATCTTTTGGGGGTTGCAGCAGGCGTCAGTACTGCATCAAAAAAACTGGTTATATTAGCACAGCATACAGACATGCAGTATCCGGGAAGCACCACTGGATACGTGATACCTGAAATGCTCAAGATGGTGGGAATAACCGGATCCATAATAAACCATAGTGAGCACCGCATTTCGGCAAGGGTTGTAGAGGACACCATAAGACGTCTGCGCGAGTCCTCAATGATCTCGATTCTGTGCGTCAGGAACATAGCAGAGGTAAAAAAATACGCTATAATGAGGCCCGACTATATTGCGATTGAACCCCCGGAACTGATCGGATCTGGACGGGCAGTCTCAAACGAGAGGCCTACGCTGATCTCAAAAGCTGCAGATGCCATTGTTGCAGCGTCCCTGCCTAGTGATGGAGCCACGGCTGCGGGGATGCCGCGGTTGTTATGCGGTGCTGGCATAGTGACCGGCGCTGATGTGGCAAAGGCAGTAGAACTAGGATCCGCAGGCGTCCTAGTTGCAAGCGGAGTCATAAAAAAGGTTGACAAGTGGAAGAACGTGATCTCTGAGCTTGCAGCGCCACTTGCCAGCACAGTGTAGTGACTATTGCTGTTGCTGCTGACTATCACATACTGATACCATACGGCCATGACTGCGCCATAGATTCGCTCCAAAATACGAGGACCGAGGCAGTCTCAGATAATGACATTGTCAAAAAACATAGTAGAACCTAGTCTGATTGTGTTGTAGATTAAGATCCGACAAATGCCATGAATGGTATAGTTAGTTTTATGATAATATAATTGGCATTGAAAACATGCTGTCTTTGTGTATTTGATGTTGTAATAGCTATGATTAGGCCAAGTTGGGCGTAAACAACTAAGCCAGCACCCTGTATTCTGGAGAGAACCCAACATCACAATAATCATCATCGTATTAACATCATCATGATCATCATCGTATTAACATCGTATTAACATCGTATTAACATCGTATCATCATCATGATCATCATCGTACCATCATCACAACCAACACCATCAGATCATCAGCATCACCACTATCACGACCAACGGCAACATCATTACCTCCACACATGATCCGGTCATGTGCGCCACATCATCTGGAATGTCAGTTGATATAATCGGCACGTAGTTTTTCGTACATGTCACCAAGTCTCTTGTACAGACGCCTCGGCCGCCTAGATTTGATGTTTGATATTGCGTACAGTGCAAGAATTGGAAACGCAATTGTGGCGTCAGTATATACGGTCACCATCCCACTGTTTGGATCCTGTATCTTTCCCCAGCTCTTTCCCTCTTGTAGCGTGGCACCGGACAGGCCTCCGGTATCCGGACGGGCATCCGTAATTTGGATTATATAGTCGTGCCCACCGTCATTTCTTCGCAGTATCTGGTCAAGCAGTGGTCCCGTCTGCTGGGCCGTATTCTTTGGAACCCCGCCGCCAAGCTCCACGACTCCAGACTTTTCAGAGTCGTACAGTATGGCTGCCTGCTCTATTATCTCCCTTACAAAATCCAGATCATACCGCTTGTTTCTGAGCCTGTGGACTGCGAGGTTCAGGGCCAGCGACGAGTCCTTTATGGTAGATACGTACAGTGGTACGTCATACTTGTAGGCTGTCGTAACAAAGCTCCGCTCTGGATGCCGTGCATGCTCCAAACTCATCCTGCCCAGCCTGTTGCAGAACTCGGCAGTCGTAAACGGCTTACCGGCAGCAAAGTCATCCCCGAATGTCTTCTGAATTACCTGATCCTCTGCCTCTAGCGTCTCGTAGAATTTGATGTAGACATCCCTGATGCGCACTATCTCGTTCTCGTATAGTTTTGTGTCGTCCACATCAAAGCTGCCCTGTTTTATCGGAAGCCCCCATGCAAAGTGATCCTCATGGTATATGTTGGCGCCCGTGGATATTATCCAGTCTACAAAACCTCGCTCGATCAGCGTCTTTACAATACCTCCAAATCCGACAGGGGTCATGGCTCCAGAAACCGTAAGACAGATGGTAGCACCCTCCTCTATCATTTTGACAAACAGTTTTGCAGCCTCGCCAAGCTTTCGGGCATTGAATCCAGATCCCTCATACAACTCCACTAGGCCGCTTATGCTCATGTCCGGTTCAATCCTTATGTGCGGTATGTCCCTGCCGTGAAATCCGTGCACATCCATACGCGACGATACCTGCAAGCGTAATTATCCCTTACGTTGTTTCAAATATGCCACATACCCATTACAGGTTTGTCCATACACCACGCAACAGGAAGGGGCCGGCGTACACTCAGTACGGCGGGAATTATATACTAAATTCACAGCATGTCTGCCAGTAAACGATTGACACAAGGGAAAAGTATATGATCAACATTAAGTAATAGTCCAATTGAGACTATAATATGCGCTCTTTAGATAGAAGCAACAAGGAGAGAATCACCCTGAAGAACATAATCGAGTTGTTTCTAGACGAGAAGGTGTCAATTGTATGGTTTGAAGTCAGTATTTGAAAGAATGGACGCAGGTGTCTCAGGTGCAACAGCGAGCATACGACTGAGACTGGAGCAACACAGACAATACCGTGCTATTGTCACATCAGCTGCCACCTGAGATTTAACGTCAAGACGGGAAATGTAATGGAGCGCAGTAAGATCAATCATAGGGGAGATCATGATCGCAAAAGCCACCACAGTCAGGACGGGAAACGTAATGGAGCGCAGTAAGATCAGCTACCAAAACTGGGCGGTACTCTCCAAAATGCGTGACCTAGCAACCTCAGATAGCGACTTTACCAAAAAAATGGTAGAGCTTGGCGTGATTGTGTTGTAGGTTAGTACTAGGCAGGTACTATGGATGGTCCAGCTGATTTTATGATGGGATGATTGGCTTTAAAATCACGCCGGCTTTGTGTATTTGGGGTTGCAGTAGCCG
>RKRU01000034.1 GCA_007571225.1 Nitrosopumilaceae archaeon
GTTGGTGCCGTCAGTCAGGAACGCGTATCCGAATGCGCCGCTGCTGCCGTCTGCCGCTATTTGACCGGCCGTGGTAACCGTGGCATCAAGCCTTGTACCGTCATCAGACGTCACGATTTGGGAGTTTTCTATATTCATGTGTGGATGCATACCTGACGGGTCAGACATGGCGTTTGCATATGTCGTATCAGTTAGAGACTCGCCCCCCCCCCCGCGATTAGGGTGAGTGAAGCGACTGTCGCAATCGTCAATAGTACTACTTGCGTTGTCTTTATCATTAACGAACCAATCTTGCAGCAACATAAAAAGAGTTTGCATTTATGTTGAATTTTGTGGGCGGTTTGAACCATGCAGACAACCGCACCAGATCAATGTGTGGAACTCCCGTATCTACAGACACTAAAAAAATGGAGCAACTCGCAGCAGTTGAAAAAACCATAACGGAAAGATTGGACTGTCCCTAATACTGGTTCTGGCCGGCATCTTTTCTGATGTGCAGTTTGTCGCTGGGCGTTCTCCAAAATACGTGACCCGGCAATCTTAGATAATGACTTTGTCAAAAAATATGGCAGATCTTGGTCTGATTGTGTTGTAGATTAAGAATCGACAAATGTCATGGATGATATGGTTGATTTTATGATGAGATGACTGGCGTTAAAATCATCTCGTTTTTGTGTGTTTGATGTTGTTGTGGCTATGATCAGGCGAGATTAGATGTAAAAGATTGTATTTGTGCAGAGGTTTACTTGTATGCCAACCCCAGGTAACTGTTTACGTCTCCCACGCCTGAATAACCGATTCTAGGCATAAATTTGACAAATTGTTTACGCCAGACGTAAACAGTTACGGCCGGGTCACGTATTTTGGAGAGAATCCAAATCCAGAATCAACCGTCCGTCCATTAAATCAGGCAGGTCACTGACGGTACCGGTATGTCTGCCATTACTCTACTAGAACCAGCACTACGGGCCCCGGCTGTGACAGCGGTACATTGTTTTTGTTCCACATGAACGTCTCTACGATGTACAGCCCACTCTTCTCCGGCGTCCAGTTTATTGTCTTCCTCTGCGCGTCGTCGTCATCGACAAACATTCCCTCATACTGTCCTATGAATTCGACCGGCGTCGCCTCCGACGAACCACGGACCTGAGCAAGGAAGGTATACGGCGTCTCGTGTTCCTCCCGCCCATCTGCAAACTCTACCGTGACGGTACCTGTTATCTTGACTACCTCCCCCGGAGTCAGCGTGGAGAGTCTGTCATCATACTGGCTTGTTACGGTGACGTCCATTATTCTAGACAGCATGGTGAGGTGCTGAAGCGGCTCAAGCCTGATAGGGGATGGCAATTTTTCATTCACCATGGGTGCCGAGAAGACGTTGGATTCGGCAAACAGCATTACGCCCCTTGCCTTTGCGTCGATCTCGTCCTTGAACTCAAATGCGGCCTCCGAATCCTGTGCGATATCCCCCACATGCACGGTGCGCACATCAAGTATGCGCGGCGGTTCAAATGCATCGTAGAATGCAAGATGGAGTGTGACATTTGAGCTCGGCGCGGGGCCGTTCTGAAGCGTTCCGCTTATCCAGACCAAGTTGGTGTCGTCATCGACTGTAGTGGATGACAGTCCGTTCACTTCAATGGACAATTCACTGCTCTTTATGGGTGCGTTGTCAAACGACATTATCCTGGCCGAGGCCTGGGTTATGCGCGTGTCAGGTTCTGAGGACCGAATAAGAAACGGCGCACTGGACTCGGGGGGTATGGATTCTGCAAGTACATCACCGTATACGACATCAAGCGGGGCGGATTGAATATCATCATAAAAGTTCACGCGAATACGCAGTTCAGATACGGCTCCTAGTTGGTTTGTATTACCTATCATGCCTGTCAGTACTGCATATCCCTGATCGTCCCGAAATACATACTGGCTACCCGTCTCTATTGCGACAGTTATCGTAGGCGGGCCGTCATATACCTGAGCCGATGTGGGCTGTGCCGGCTGCATTACAAGCAGTATGGCAGACAAGAGTACTAGTACGACTGCTACAGCCACGGGTGCAAGACGCCGGCCTCCGTTTACAGACAAACCCCATATCTGCATGCTGTAATTATCCTACAAACGGCTAAAAAGCTTTAGTCCATTTGAGTGGGAATTACATACAAAAGTTCAAAGCTGTACAATAACCCAATTCTTCTGAGAATTTGATGACGTAAAGGGGACATGACGTGAGAAGTGATATTGTCTGAGACCGGTCAGTACCTATCTGAGACCAGCCAGCCGCCATATTTTGGATAGAACCTAAAAAAGTTCTCTTGAACTGAGCATCGCAGATTTTTCAGCTGCATTTGAGTACATACGACATAGTTGCCGGTTCGTAGCTGTTGGTGTTTGGCGCAAATAATTTGCTACTGAATTTATGCATGGGATCGGCTATTCGGGGGCAATACCCAAAACAGACAGTTACGTCGGTCCCAAGTGGCAAGCAAGTGATATATTTGATATGCGCACGGCACAAGCTCAGACACATCTAAAAAGAGATCAAAAGCGGTGAAGTATTTTCTACTTTCTCTTTGCTGTGATTGCAAGCCAATATACGAGACCTGGGGCCAGACCCACTATGAGCGGTATCCATACAGGCCATCCTTCTGCTCCACTTGACATATTCAAGATGAAAGCAGTATAGTATTTAAATCCATCTTTTGGAAGGGCGCCGTCCAACCAGCCTCTTTTTCTCAGATTTCTATGGTCATTTGAGTGGTTTTGGGGTCTGATTGGGCCGGATTTTTAGCGAGTTTTGCATCAAATTTTGAACCTGCAAAATAATGTGGATGGTATGTTCTGGATTTGTACATGGCTTGCTCCGGGCAGTACAGGCAACTATATGTATTGGCAGGCAGTCGCGCCACCATCAGGTCGTACTGATACAGCGCAGTGCACATCTAAGATTCTGTATGGATGAGATTCTGGCACATACCATACAACCGAATCTCTATCACGTATGAAGGAATCGACTCTGCAAGACTTTACTGTAAGGATATCCTCCGTGTCCGGCCGGGTCCGGTTCGTGCCATCATCCTGTCATGTCGCTATACGCGCCCGTTTCCTTGCCTGCACAGTTGTACTTTGTATTGATTGTGGGCCTTCCTCCTCTTGCCATGATCTTCTTGCCAAAATTCATGATCAACAAATCTTTTGCCCCCTTGACGGCAAAAAAGCCGGATTGAGCCCATCATAGCAGAACCTTCATAATAATCCATACCGGTTCACGTTTGATGTCGCGCGTACTCCACGCAATAGAGAAGAGCATCATAGCATCACTGCAGCAGAAGCAAGGACAGACCCAAGAGGAACTGACAGAGTCCACCGGACTCTCGCTTGATAGGATCAGGAGGGGTGTGGAGTGGCTGCGCCTGAAGGACCTAGCCTACATACACGAGTCAAGGTCACATACTGCAAGGCTTGACATCAACGGTATCGACGCGCTTGAAAACGGCCTTCCAGAGCGAAGACTTTTGAACATGCTGGCAGGCGGCCCGCAGAGTCTCAGGTCGGCAAAGGAGAGGGTGGGTCCCCCATTTGGAGCGGCAATGGGGACTGCCAGAAAGAACGGCTGGATTACAACTGAACGTACAAGAGACGAATCTGATGCGGCAAGCAGTGATGGGAAACTTTTACTGCACCTTGCCACGGGGCCCGTACCCGAAAGGCTTCCCGGAGAGGCCACCCTAGAGGAGCTTGGTGAAAGGAGCCTACCGGTCGAAGCCCTTGATGCAGACGATCTCATGGTGCTGTCTGAGCGCCCCAAGTTTGTCATATTTGAAGCCCTCGTGCAAAAGACGATAACTCTGACAGACGAGGCGATGTCTACAGACGCGGATGACGCAGCAGCCGGTGCAGGCGGCGCTATAGACGTAGAAGCCGCAGTTCCACGCGCCCTCGGAGGCAGGACTCACCCACTGAAGGATGTGATAAACGAGATCAGGGAGATATTCGTTACCATGGGATTTGCCGAGACCTCTGGGAACGTGGTGCAGTCGTGCTTTTGGAACTTTGACGCACTCATGACACCGCAAGACCACCCGTCAAGGGAGATGCAGGATACCTTTTATCTAGACGGCCTTGAGACAGACGAGTCTGTGGAGCCGGGGCACCTCCGCCTCGTAGGCGATACGCACAGTGATGTCTGGCGCCAGCCTTGGAACATTGACGAGTCCAGACGGATGGTCCTGCGTACGCACACCACATGCGTTACCCTGAGATATCTGGCCGAACACCAGGACATGGAACAGTGTCGCGTCTTTTCACTAGGCAAGGTATTCCGCAACGAGAAGACCAGTTACAAGCACCTTGCTGAATTCACTCAAGTGGAGGGGGTAGTACGCGAGAAGGGTGCCACGATCAGGGATCTCATGGGCATACAAGAAGAGTTCTATCGCAGGCTCGGCCTGGCCAGGGTGCGCTTCTGGCCTACCTTCTTCCCGTACACCGAACCCTCGTTCCAGTCCATGGTGTACAACGAGCGGCTCGGCAAGTGGATGGAGCTCTTTGGAATGGGCATATTTCATCCGTTTGTAACTGCATGCCTGAAGGATACCACCCCGGTCTTGGCATGGGGCGGCGGAGTCGAGAGGATTGCCATGATAAAGTACGGCATTGACGACGTAAGGGAGTTTTATGCCAACAACATAGGCTGGCTGCGGGAGGCAAGGCCGTGCCAGTAGTCGAACTATCATACTCAAGACTCCTGCATCTGATAGACGATTCCAAGATTACAAAGAAGGATGTCTCAGAGCGGCTGCCGTACTTGGGCCTTGACATAGAGTACGACGACGACACCGTAGTCAGAGTAGAGTATAGTCCCAACAGGCCGGACTATTCCACAGACATTGGAATTGCACTGGGACTGCAGGGACTGCTTGGCGTACGGAGCGGGCCGCCCCAGTTTGGATTCATGGATGGCACCGCCACATACTCGATAAACGCGACTGAATCCGTTACAGGCGTGCGTCCCATAATTACCGGAATCGTGGCCAAGAGGCATAAGGAGAATCTAGACGACGTTACCCTGAGGCAGCTGGTCACCATGCAAGAGGACCTTCATGCCGGATTGGGCCGCAATAGGAGAAAAGTGGCCATAGGGCTGCACGACCTAGACAAGATTGGAAGATTCCCCCTGACATACACCACTACAAGTCCTTCAAGTCACAAGTTCGTCCCCTTAAACGGGCAGGAGGCAATGACCGTATCTGAGATTTTGACCGGCACCAAGGCCGGGCGCGCCTATGCGAGCTTGCTCGGGGACGCCTCAAGGGTGCCCGTCATACTTGATGCAGATAAAAATACAATCTCGCTTCCCCCCATAATAAACTCGGATATGACCATGGTAACCACGGATACCAAAAACATACTGGTGGACATAACCGGCACTTCTAGGCATGCTACAGAGAACGTGCTAGGAATAGTTGCAATGACGCTAAAGGCGGCCGGATTCTCCCTTGAATCCATAAGGATAACAGGTAGCGGCAACTCTACCCCAAAACTTGCATACCGCACACAGACGGTCACGACAGAAGAGATAAGCGAGAGGCTCGGACTGGACATCACTGCAGCAGACGCCGTATCGTTCCTAGGCAAGGCGCGCCTAGAAGCAGTCAAGACGCCTGACGGGGCAGTCAAGTGTAAGATACCGCCGTACAGGTCCGACATCACAAGCTCGACAGATCTAGTCGAGGAAGTCGTGTTGGGATACGGCGCTTGGCGGCTCAAACCAAGACTTTCACCACCGCAGACGTTTGGCTCCTTTGCCAGTCCAGAGTCACAGGTAATGGCATCCATAGACAAGGCCATGATAGGGATGGGCTATCTGGAGGCCCTAAATCCCAGTCTGAGCAGCGCGCGCATCTTGTACGAGGCCGTAAACAGAAGACCCGACATGGACAGTATGGTTATGGTCGTCGACTCAAAGAGTAGCGAACACACCATCATGCGCGATATGTTGCTTCCTGGCCTGGTGGAGAACCTCTCAAGAAACGTACACGAGCAGTACCCACAGCGCCTTTACGAGACCGGGACGGTCTTTCTAAAACAGGCCGGCGCGCGCCATAGCGGCCCCGGCAGCAGCCCCGACAGCAATATCCACCCAGACAGCAGAGGGGATAAAGTGGGAAGAGGAGGAGCTTGCACAGTATCCGAACTGACGAATCTTGCCTGCGTCACGGCTCACGCAAAATCAGACTATGCAGAAACAAAGTCTGTCCTGCAGTCACTGCTCGATACAGATTTTGGCATCAAGTTTCAGACGATCCCAGATACCCACCACATATTTGAGGACGGAAGGTGTGCCAGAATCGTTGCACAGGATTACAGTATTGGATATGCAGGAATGATTGACTCTGCCATAACCGCGTTGTACCGAATCAGGGTGCCCGTATGCGGGTTTGAGATATCACTGAACGGTTCTCTTCTTTAGCATGCCAGATACCACACCCCACGCCCCCACAAGGGCCCCGCCTGTAAGCATGGCAGTTCCGATGTAAAACTCCACCACCAAGCGCTCATAGACCTGCATAGTGGCAGAAGACACGACATGTCCGTCCATCTCCTCGATATATCTGATCTGTGGATAGTCAAATGCGACTATCAGACCGCCCAGCACCATGCAAACTATGCAAGCCAGCAGTGCTGTCGTTGTTGTTGTTGTACCAGTACCAAGCAGCTGCACAGATCCTTGTGCACCGTATGAAATTTAATTCTAGTGCACCATCGCCATCGCCATCGCCATCGCCATTACCATTACCATTACCATTACCATTACCATTACCAACACCACACCACCACCACCACCACCACATCACTACTACTACTATTACCACATCACACCACATCATCATCACCACCACATCATCATCACCACCACAACATCATCACCACCACCACATCATCATCACCACCCATACGGCCGGGCACTACAGTGTTCCAGTTTTTGATTTTTCAACAGATTTGCCACTACGCATAAACCACCATCCATACGGCCGGGCACTACAGTGTTCCAGACCGGCAGAAGGTGCTGTGGCATGGCGGGGTTATCTTATTGCCGCACCAACACGTATCGAGACACCAGACTGCCCCCGGCAGAAGGTGCTACAGCATGGCGGGGTTATCTTATCCGAAGATGGAAAATTATCTGCGAAACATCATGCCGACAGAGGATGCTACGGCATATCAGGGTTCTATTTACAAGCCACACACCCTGCCCGGCCTCCACACCAGAGCCGACTGCTGTACATCGAACATGACAGTCGTAAAAAGATGGCATACATCATGTGTACATATACAATCTCCCCTCCCACACACATACTCACCCGGCGTGATGCTCATGCCATAATGCTTTCAGGCGGCGATACAGCCTTTGGCCTCTTCCTGTCCCGGTAATTAATTACATGGGAGACACCCCCACGTGGGAATACGCCGTACTTCAAGTCCGCCTTTTCCACAACCGTATCCTTCAGTGAGACCACTATGAACTGGCTGTTGTGAGAGCATTCCTTTAGTATGCTAGAGAGTTGTTCGGCGTTGAGCGCGTCAAGATGGGCATCCAGCTCGTCGAAGAGGTAGAACGGTGACGGCTGCAGTCGCTGTAGTGCAAGAACAAATACCACCGCGGCCAGCGTCTTCTCCCCCCCGCTGATTGATGCGGACTCCTGCTTGGGTTTGTCCTTGAATTGTACCAGATACGAGATTCCGGACTTGAATATGTTGTTCTCGTCTTGCAGTTCAAGCCAGGCCTCCCCCCCAGTCATCTTGAATATTCTGCGAATCTCTCTGTCTATCTGTACAAAGGCATCCAGAAACGTCTGGCGTTTTTCCTCCTCAATCGAGTTGATGAAGTTCACAATAGAGTTTCTCTCGTCCTCCAGTGAGTTTCTACGGGACGATATCTTCCTATACCCATCAGTAATCTCCACATACTTTCTGTGCGCCCCATAGTTGAGCTCCGAAGAGATATCCGAATGCTCGGCCGTCAGCTCCGCAATTATAGATGTCGTATCCATTACAATTGCTGCATCTACAGGCCTCAGTCCTTCTGCACTCTTTTTTAGTTCCTCCATTGTGGCTGCATGTGCTGCCAGTTCGCGCCCGATCGCATCAGACTTACGTTCTAGCGAATGAAGAGTCGCCTTCAAGGTTTCCCTCTCCGAGCCGAGTCTTCCAAGTTTTCGATCATACTCTTTTACATCACCTATCGAGGTACCCGAATTGGCTATCAGCTGCTGTTCCTCATTCCTCAGACGGGTCAGGTTGTCAGACTCGGCGGCTTTGGTCTCTGTTGCCTTGCGGATGTTCTCCTCAAGAGTCGGCCTCTCGGTCCTGTACGATTCCATGTCGGCCGTATTGCTCTTATTCGCAGAGATGAGGGTATTTTGGGTCTTTCTCAGCCCGCCCAGTTCCGTCGATATACGGGTATACCGCGTGGACGCATCCGTATTTTTTGTTTCAAGCACACCCTGTGCGGTGCTGATCTCAGTGAGTCGTTCTGCCAGCAGGGCCTGCTTGTCAGCAGGCACGTACTCTTGTTCGGCAAGGCGTATGCGGTTGTCTAGCAGCCTCCCTTCTGACTCCTGTCCGTCAATTGCGGATTTTATGGACTCGATCTCAGAGTCTGCCCCCGATATCCTCTGCTGCAACTGTCCCCTCAGATCCCTTGCAGAACCTAGTCTGGACGACAGGTGCTGGTAGGTTGCCTCGGCCTTTACATGACGCGCCGCTAGGCCGGAGACTTTTTCGGAGTGGTGCCTTATCTTTTCATTGCATTGTTCAATCTGTTTTCTACTGTTCTTCTGATAACTCCGAGCAAGTCTTATGAGGCCGGAGAGCTCGTCTACGTCGCTGCTCATGGAGATCAGTCTCGTCAGTCTCGATATGCGAGAGTTTATGTCGATTGTAATGGGCCCTCCCCGAGCCTCAAAGTACTCTCCGGACATCGTAACCGCATTGTATCCTAACTTGGACGCAGCAGCTGCAGATTTGCTGCTCCCCGCAAGTATTATGCCCCCAAAGAGGAATATCTGAAGTTGGGCATATTTCGGATCACATCGGATGTGATCTGCAAGTATTCCCAGATACTCGCCTGATTCTAGGCCTTGTGGTGGAGTAGGCAGCTGCTGCGTGTACCTCGTCTTAAGGTGGCCTACTACATCAAGTGAGATTATCTTGAACTTTGGCAGTCCGCGGAGTCTGGCCGCCTCTGCAATCCCAAGCAGTGTTGCAAAATCTCTGACGACTAGGGCCTTTATCCAGTCTGAGCTTGCGGCCAGTACAGGCCTCTCATAGGCATCGTCCCATGCAAACATCTCGTATACCGTACCCACTATTCCCAGTGCGGCCGCATTCTCCCTGAGTTTGGCAACGGTATAATCCTCATGCATGAACTCCTTTACGGTATTGAGCTTGGACTTGTGCTTGGTCACCGCTTCAGTCGACTTTTCAAGGATCAACGACAGCTTACCAAGATTGTCCAAGCGTGTTGCATTATCCCCCTCCAGTTCGATACATCTAGTCTTCAATGCAGACATACGGGTATCGAGATTCTTCATAAGTGTACACAATTGGCGCTCTATAGACTCTAGATGTCCTATCGACTGCTTCACATTAGCAAGTTTTGCAGAGGATGCTCCTACCCTTTCCAAAGCGCCACTCAGATCCTGCTTACTCTTCAACAGACGACCTGTCAGCTCGAGCCTCTTGGCAGTGAGGCTCTTTATGGTCTTGTCCGTCTCGGTATTTTTTGTCACTATGCCTGCCTGCTCATCTAGAATGGCGCGCCTCTCAGAGTCAGCCTGTTGGCGCTCAGCTTTTATCTCCTGCAAGTTCCTATCTGCCTCGTCACGCTGTTCCTCCATCTCCCTGATCTGCACATCGAGATGGTTCAGTGAGTTGGTGTTGCCCTTTATCTCCCCGTCGAGCTGTTCTAGTTTGGAGGTTATCTCTTTTAATTTTATGGTTGATAAGGATAACGTACTTTCCGCGTCATCGAACCTCTGTCGGGATTGGCTAATCTGGGCATCAAGACTGGATTTGGCCTGCGCGTATGTGTTGGCCGCATTCAGACTTTCGTTCTTTGCAGCATTAATCTTGTTATATTCTTTATTTATTCTGGCGATCTCGCTGTTCAGTTTAGCAGCCTGTTCTTGCAGGCCGTCCATCTCCTCCCCCTTCTTCTTGTGTGTGTCAGTCAGACTGCGAAGCTGATTGGCCGCCTCGATTGCACTGTACCGCTGGAGGGACCGCTCTATAAGCTTGAACCGTTGGGCCAGATTTCTCTCCTCGTCGAGGTTATCTATCTGCTCTTTGATCTCGTTCATTTTAATGGACACCTTGTCGAGTTGTATGTCAGCAGACTGAAGCTCGGCCATGGCGTCCTCCTTGCGCTCATCAAAGGTGGATATTCCTATCAGGTCCTCTATAGACCTGCGCCTTTCATCTGCGGTATATTCAGAGATTTTTGTGACCGTTCCCTGCTGGACCGTATTGAGATGTCCGTGTCCGGCGCGCGCCACATCTAGAATATCTAGTATGTACTTGCGGTTGGTCTTCTTCTTGTTTAGATAGTACGTGTTATCACCGCTCTCGTCCAGCTCCCGCGTTATCGTTACGGTATCTGACGCCACGGGAATCTTGCGATCCGTGTTGTCAAAGTGGATGCTACTTTTGGCCGTGCGGGGCCTGCCGCGTGGCCTGCTTGCGCCGCCATTGCCATGCGAGTCGTCGTCTATGTCGTGTATGAGATCGCGCAGCGTCGCACGTCCCATTATTCTTGAGCGGTTTTCACCGGTTGCAAAGATTATCGCATTTAGTATGTTGCTCTTTCCAGAACCGTTCGGTCCCGAAAGCGAGATCATGCCAGGTTCAAAGTTGATTGCCGTGTTTCGGAATCCAAACGACTTGAAACCGGAGATCTCCACTTTTTTTATGTGTACCATCCTACCCAGTACAAAAAAGCATCTGAAATAAATAGACTTATTGGACTGTATCAGACGCATTAGATGTCATGTACATGTTGGGTGCCATGTACATGTTGGGTGCCATGTACATGTTGGAGGTCATTTGCAGGTATGACTTCACCTGCCCCGCACAGTACAAAAAGTCCATGGCTCCACGCACACCGCACCCTACAAGAGGTTGCCCTCCTCTACGGCACTAGAGTTCG
>RKRU01000161.1 GCA_007571225.1 Nitrosopumilaceae archaeon
TGCTATAGTACAGCCTGCATGTTTCGGTGCAGCACAAGTCAGAAGAGTCCCACAAAGGAGAGCAGTGCCAGTGATCCTATTATTATTGCAAACCACCAGAACCTGACGCGCGACGCAATCCCTACAAGCAGTCGTATTGAGCCGTATCCTGCTGCAAATGACAGCGCGAGGCCGACTGCAAGATCTGCGGGTTCTGCTTTGGGCAGTCCGTATATCAGTATAATGCCTGCTTGGGCTGCAAGTATTGCAGGAATGCCCATCAGAAAGGAGAGGCGTAGCGACTCGTGCGCGGTATAGCCGCGCAAGAGAAGTGCAGAGACGGTAAGTCCAGATCTTGAGAGTCCAGGTACTGCCGACATTGCCTGCACCGCGCCCAGTATTATGGTGTCCTTGAGCGTCAGCGACTCTATTGTCTTGGTGCCTGACTGTCTTGAAATCTTGAGTATGATTCCGGTTATTATCAGGGCGATACCTACAAGGCCTAGCAGCACCTCGCCTGAGAATGCATACTTCTCTGCATACGAGAATACCACATATCCGAGGGCCCCGCTTAGCATGGTTGATATGATTAGAAAAGATGTGATCCTGTTGTTTGCGTTCCTGTAATTCGGCCTGTATCCGGGCAGGCCTGCAAATATTCTTCTGATGTCCCCCCGTAGGTAGAGTGCGGCAGAACCCACCGTACCCACATGCAGAAAGAACGAGAGTTCTGCAGCGTCCCTAGGGGAATAACCAAAGAATTCTGTCATTATAATTACAAGCTCGCCCGTACTTGAGATGGGAAGCCACTCAAATATGCCCTGCAGTATGCCAAATACTGCAGATTCCACGACGGACACATGTACTCTTGGCGCGCCGTCTATTAATTTTAGGCGGGGATGTACGATACGGCTGTATCAGGCGCCAAATGTCTCACCACTTGATGATGGAAATTATGGCAGCAGCCTGACTGTATGCCCGTGCAGCCTGCAGCAGAAGAGACCGTTCTGGTATGTGCCACTTGAAATCTTTGTTGCATACAGATCACAAGGGCAGAAGAGACCGTTCTGGTATGTACCACTTGAAACGACTGACCCTGACGACAGTGGCTCTGTTATGGTACAGGCAGAAGAGACCGTTCTGGTATGTGCCACTTGAAACCCACAACTGGGGCTTGCAGCGGCCGTGGTCATGACGTGTTTGAGAGGTATCCAATTATGCGTCTCTCTAGGTCCGAGTTGATCTCCTCTACCGGACG
Source organism: Nitrosopumilaceae archaeon (assembly GCA_007571225.1). Classification (GTDB taxonomy): domain Archaea; phylum Thermoproteota; class Nitrososphaeria; order Nitrososphaerales; family Nitrosopumilaceae; genus Nitrosopumilus. The sequence goes on from RKRU01000161.1 coordinate 1,238, forward strand.
ATTGCCATCTATTATGTTCAGATCATACTTTCGCTTCAGCACCTTAAACTCCCTGGCTAGCCTTTGCTGGTATGTAATGAACGAGTCGAACATGTCCTCGGCCAATCCAAGATCCGCACCAGACTCGTAATAGTCGAGGCTCTGCCTCTTTGCAAATACGCGGTGTACTAGGACGTAGGGATCCACGTCAAGATAGAATATCATGTCCGGTACGAGTGCAAAGCTGTACAGGCCGCTTGACCAGCTCCTCTTGATCCCCCTGACGGTGTTTCTTGCCATCAGCGTGTAGATGTACCTGTCTGCCAGCACTATATACCCAGATTGTAGGGCGGGGATTATCTTGTGCTCCAGCTGGTCTGCAAAGTCTGCTGCATAAAACAAGGCAAGCGTCTTCTTTCCAAGGGAGACATTGCGCTTGGCCTCTAGTATGCCCTGGCCTATCAACTCGGATCTGCTCAGTCCCGTACCGAGCACTGCGTACCCTTCCGCCTCCAAACTGGCAGTGACCATCTCTATCTGCGTACTCCTGCCCGATGCATCGGGACCTTCGACTACAATTAGGCGGCCCGATATCTCCATGTCGTTCAGATAGTGTAGCCCGCCGAGCTTCTTTGTCCCATACCACCTGGCCTTCCTGTTGACTATTCCGCCTATTGCATTTCCCATGCCGGCATACTCTTCTACATACGAATCTTCCACTTTGTCTGCAGGCCCTCCTTTTGCAGGTTCGCCTGCCGGCGGTTCTGCGGATACCTTCCCCCTTATTGGATGCGTGTGTGCGTCCGGCGATGGCCGGCTGTACGTCTGCATGGGGTAGCCGACACTTGGCACCTAGGGAACCTCCGTTACGGCCTTTCTCTTTACCTTCTTGGGCAGGAGTTTGAGCACCTTCTCCCGCATCACCTGCTGTTGTTTGTAGATTGGTATGGTGGCGTCCATGGTTACAAAGTTCTCACGCCCACACATGTCCTCATACTGGTCAACTATCCTGCTCTGGAATATCCTAAAACTTTCATAGATGTCCTTGGCAAGGTTCAGGTCGGCCCCTGCTTCGTAGAACTTTATCTTTGGACGGCCTGCAAGGATCCTGTCCATTGCCACATCTAGCGGCACACGGAAGTAGAACGTGATGCTGGGGATTACGGCAAAGCTGTACACCTTCCTCACCCATGACGGGTCGCATCCGCGTGTAACGTCCCTAGCGTATGCGGTGTAGATGTACCTGTCTGCCAGTACAAAGTATCCTGCATGCAGGAGGGGTAGTATGTGGCGCTCAAACCTATCTGCAAAATCGGTTGCATGAAGCAGGCTGAACGTGGTCGGAGTAAGGTTCTCCTTCTTCTTACCCTTTGACGTTATGGACCTGACTATATCCGAAGAGTTCCATTCTGTACGAAAGACCTCGATCTCGTTATAGCGCAGCCATTTCTCAAGTAGCCGCAGCTGCGTGGATTTGCCTGACCCATCTATTCCCTCCACCACGATAAGCTTGCCGGCAATTCCATGATGGCGCTTTCTCTTGCCAGACGTTACTATTGACTGTGTGACGTAGGGTATGGACACAACAACTGTTCCAGCGGCAATTATATGTTTTTTATGCATGTATTGGCATGATGCTACTACCTGTACTATGGTACGTAGTGAGAGATGAAAATTAACAATCAGAAAACCCATTTCGTGGCTTCCAATGCCGGCTAGTAAGAGAGAATCTTTACTTCGTTTACTACGGACGGCATTCACTTGCTTGGAACATCATGTCCGGGGAAGGGTGTGAAAGGGTGGACTGAGTTAGGCTGGATTGAATTGAGTTAGGTTGGATTGAGGTGGGCTGAGTTAGGTGTATGACTTCACCTGTCCTTATATGGATCTGACCCCCCTGTCATATGCACTTAAACACGACTGAAAAACCCATGTTGTACTGCTAAAGAGATCTTTTTTACAGCCATTTTTTGTACTAGGCAAGACAGGTGAAGTCATACAGTTAGGTTGAGTTGGCACGGGGAGGAGGCAACTGCTTAGATCCAGTATGGGCAATTTATCAAGTTTGTGCTCAGG
>RKRU01000117.1 GCA_007571225.1 Nitrosopumilaceae archaeon
ATGCGACTCTGTTGGTGTTGCAGAGGCGGCCCGCGTAGTCGGAGATGGAGGAGTGATAATATTTCCAACCGATACCGTATATGGCATCGGATGTAATCCATATGATGCCCGGGCGGTGAGGCGCATATATGACATTAAATCCCGGGACCGGGCAAAACCTCTGCCATTACTGGCAGGTTCCATACGGTCAGTCAAACAAATTGCCATTATGAATGAGACTGCTGGTAGTATTGCAGACCGGTTTTGGCCTGGGCCGCTTACAATCATACTCAGACCGCGCGATGCCCGGTTGGTAGAAGCGCTCGGGTTGCGAGATGCCGACGGAATAGCAGTCAGGATTCCAAACCATATGTGTACGCTTGAGATTCTAAAACATTGTAATGTGCTGGCCGGAACTAGCGCAAATCTGTCTGGGCACCCGCCTACCGGAGATCCGGAAGAGTGCGTACAAAAGATGTATGGCTATGACCTTTTAGTTGATGGCGGGGTGATGGACGATCCCGTACCATCAACTATAGTAGATGCCCGGGGCGGTAACGTTACTATAATAAGGGAGGGCCCGATCATTCTCAGCTAGATATGAGACCCATAAATCTGATTGTTACATGTGCAAGACACATGGAGGATGAATCTGCCGAAGAGATAAGGTCCATACTAGAAAAGATGGGGGACCAGAATCCTGTGATAAAGATAACTGGCATATCTGGAATACTGACTGTTGTTACCAGCATTGACCCGTTTTTTGTGCCCGGGGCCATCAGAAAGATGCTAGTTGAAGAGCCATGGACAATCAGGCACTGTATGAGAGTCATACCGGTACAAAAGACGGTAAAGACCGATCTGGGAGAGATAGTTATAGCTGCTAGCAAGCTGGTCGTAGAAAGGCTCGCGGCGGATCATACGTACAAGATTCATGTTGAGAAGCGCAATACGGAATTGTCAAGCTTGGAAATCATAGAAGCAGTTTCCATATTCATAAGCAACGAGGTTTCTCTTGAGCGGCCCGATAGGATCATCCTGATTGAGATACTCGGGGGCATGACCGGAGTATCATTACTTGAAGAACAGGATATCTTCAGTGCGGAAAAGACGCGACGCATGTACTAGTAGCAGCTGCTCGTATGTACGTGTTTGCATGAGTATCTGTATCAGATACATGCGTGTGTCTATGCCTGCATGAGTATGTGCATCTACTGCATGAGTGTGCTTGTATGCCTGCATGAGTGTGCTTGTATGCCTGCATGAGTGTGCTTGTATGCCTGCATGAGTGTATGCATCTACTACATGTGTGCCTGTATGGTGTAGCAGGCCGCTGCCTGCCGGTTGCCGGTTTGTCTCCTACTACACACGACTGTTGTCTCATGTAATGGATAGGACGGCGGCCTTTTCTACAAGAATGTCCTCAAGCGGGGTGTCTGAGCTTGTTGCATCTAGGTGCCTCTTTGTAATGTGAAAACGTCTCTTTAGGGACTCTGTAATATCTGTGGCAAACGGGACTGTAGTCACCTTGGCTACAAGCTCGTCGTACAGCAAGTCGAGGCTTCTTGCAGGACCAATTGCGATCAACAAAAAAGCCCCCTTGTGCATGCCCGCACATTTTATTGCCATGGATATCTGTCGCGTAAGTGCAAAGCGCATAAGAATATCCATCTCCAGCTTGTTTGAGAGTAGTATTCCACGCCGTTCTGACTCAATTGAGAGTCTTAGTATCTTTTTGGCGTGGGATGTACCGAGTACAAACTTTCCAGATACTGCCTGCAGAGTCAGTTTTTTGTGACGGCCGCGCAGATCGTCAAGAAACTCTGCACCATAAACTGCTCCTTCCTGCACCTCTATAATCTGCACATGCCTCCTACCGATATCAAAAAGTACCCTTCTGGAGTCGTCTTCCACACTTGGTGTGGAGCCTCCGTGTACGACGGGAATTATACTTACCACATCCCCGTCACGTGCAGTAGAGTCGGCGCCGTTGATGGCAGATGTGTCCACGCCGTTTATTGCGACAAGTATATTTCTCGGGTCAATCTTTGGGGTTCCGGCAGACTGCATGCCATGAAGTCTGGCAAGCAGTTCCGCTATTACAACCTGTGGTTCGTCTAGCGTAATCTGGCTGGACCCAAACAACTTCTTTGCCCCTCCTATAAGCTGGATGGTAATCATATGCTGCGCATACAGAATCTTTCTATTTGTAGATTTACCACCGTAACGTAATAATCGTATCTGTGGGTTGTACGTGATCGGAACTTGGTGTAGAATTATGTCTGTGACTCTTTTTGAGGTTGCTGCTCTGATGCGTCGGGTACATTGTCTGTATTGTTGTCGTTGCCATCATCGTCGTTGTCTGCTATAATCATGCCCTCTGGTATGTCCTCTGACGTACTGTCTGGGCTGTCCTGTGCGGTTTCTGTCTGGTCTACTGTGGCCTGGTCTACTGCAATAGAGACCTTTTCTGCAATAGAGACTTTTTCTACAAATTTTTTCTGGGCGCGCATGTCTGCTTCTGCTGCTGCCTGCCTTGCCTCCTCGGCCTCTAGTGCCCGTGCCTGGGCTTCTTGGGCCTCAATTGCTCGGATCTCGTTTTTGAGAGTCTTTGTAATGTAGCCTGCTATCTCGTTTTTTAGCCCCTTTGAGCGTATGATGGAGATCCTGCCTAGGGCCTTCTTGTTATCTGCAAAGTCTGCCCCGAATTCTGACTTGTACTTTTCTAGTATCTCAAGTGAGAGGCGTTTGACCCTGTCCATATGGTGTAGTGGGATGTGGGTATTTTATACTTATATGGATTATATGCGTGGAGGTTGACTCCTTTACAAGCACTAGGTAGGTGTTTGGGTCTACCCCCCGCTAGAATGAATGATCTTGGATACAAACTCAGCAGATCGCTTACGTCGAACCTAAATGGTACCGGGAGGAGAGAAGGAAGAACTAACCTCTTATCGGATACGTCATTAGACTTTTTTATTCCCGTCATGTGGGGGTGGTAGATGTCCGTCATTCTTGGCATAATAGGCGGCGGCCAGCTCGGTATGATGCTTGCCGAGGCGGCAACAAGCATGCCCGAGGAGATATCCGGTGTGATAGTACTTGATCCCACCGAGGGGTGTCCAGCATCGATGGTAGGAGCCGAACAGATTGTCGCAGACTTTAGGAATCGTGATGCGATAGTGGATCTCTCCGAACGCACCGACATCATCACATACGAGATAGAATCAGGCGACAGCGATGTGTTGGAGTCTGTAGCAGCCAACGCCGAGATCAACCCGTT
>RKRU01000092.1 GCA_007571225.1 Nitrosopumilaceae archaeon
CCACGCGCAAATGACTGATCTCAGACACAAATTCAACAGATTGTTTGCGCCGAACTCTAGTGCCGTAGAGGAGGGCAACCTCTTGTAGGGTGCTGTGTGCGGAGCCATGGACTTTTTGTACTGTGCGGGGCAGGTGAAGTCATACGTCATGTGTTAAGCGGCCGACTCTACGTATTTCGTATCAACCCTCTGCTTTGACCCCTACGTTCTGTGTGTTGCCTCCTCTCTGAGCCACGAGTTGTACGTGGTGATCCAGATCTTTACTTCCTGCACTACGTCTGCTCACTTATCTGCCCATTCACTCCATATATGATCTAGGTGCAGTGCAAACAACCTGCTGAACCTGTGCCTAGTCCCAGTTGAGATAACCTATCTTGGGCGCCAGCAGCGTAACTATAGTGCAAACAACCTGCTGAACCTGTGCCTAGTCCCAGTCATTTGGGTGCTGCGGACCTGTATAGATGCAATTTTGCTTGCATTATATGGATCTGGCAACACTGTCATACGCACTAAAACACGACTGAAAAACGCATATTGTACTGGCTAGGAGTCCTTATTTACAGTCATTTTTTGTGCCAGACAGTACGAGTAAAGTCATACCCGGACAGACAGTTGCCTGATGCTTACAAGGAGGCTAACCACTTACGTCCTGACATGCACTAGATTATTATAATCAAACATTACCATATCATTATTGGGAACTGCCGAGATAAGGAGTACGATATCTAACGATGCTGTGTTTATGGGCGTCAGGGCCACTATAGGTGTAATATTCATAGTACACGGTATGGGAAAGTTCGAACCGGGATTTGCCAACTTTCTGCCAAACCTTGGACTACCTCCCGAGATGCAGATCCCCATAGCGCTCGCAGAGGTAGTGCCCGGCATACTTATGATAATAGGGGTGCTTAGCAGGTTCTCTGGAGCGCTGCTCGCCATAATTATGATAGGCGCCACATTCCACGTAAAGGGAGCTGCAAGCTTTGCAGGTGACGGCGGTGTAGAGTTTGACATCATCTTGCTGGCAGGCTCGTTGCTCATCATGGTTGCAGGTCCTGGAAGGATTGCACTGGTACAAGTAACAAAGAGAATACCTAGGATACTCCACTAGATGCGGCAAGCAGGTTGCATATGTTCAACAGATATTCGATAGACATACAATCAGTAGTTTGCCAAAAGTAGTAGGCCACACGACATATTCTGACAAGACTACAGGCCGTCACAAAAACGGCTCGAATTCAACGGGTTGTAGATGCATAAGAACCAGATGGACTGTACAAGTGGCAGGTCATACAACAAAAAGAGTTGTGTGCAGTCCATGCCCTATCCAAAAGGAACCGGCTTGACCCATATGGCGGAGCCGCCCCGCATATCATCATCATCATCATCATATGTACAGCTCCAGACAGTAAAATCGCAGGCGGGCAAGACATGGGACATAATCATCCGCATATCATCATCAACTGTGCAGCTCCAGACAGACTGCGGCAGTACGATGTGTGTTTTGCTACAAGTGTACTTGACGATCCGCAAAAGGCCGGACCGCTGCCAGATACGTTAACTGATGCCCGGCAGCATCACAAACCATACCATAACGCATACAACTAGCCGTACCAGACCCAGCTGCTGCAACAAGTGGAGGAGGAGGAGGAGGAGGTACGTGTTTTCACGGGTATGTGATGATTGTAGACGAGCAGAAGGTCATAAAGCAACAAGTGGGGAAGGAGAAGGTACGTGTTTTCACCCCCCCCCCCACCACCACAAACAGCGCCAGTGACGTGCAGTGGACGGCCTACCGAACCGACACCGCTATATTATGACAACACCAGTTTACACCACACATCAGAAGCCGAATCATGCGGCCACGACCATTGTACCACAAACAGCATACACACATACCTGCAAGCCATGCGACATACAAATGCACATGTGTGACATGGGTCACTGCTCTACAAGCAGTACCCACATGTATCCGCCACGCTCGATCGATACTTCAAGCGTCATGTCAGTCCCCCCAAGGCCCGATATAACAGAGCGCAACGGGGGCGAGTCTGGGCCTGCTGCCGTATGTCTTGACTCTGCCGTGCGCATCCAGTCTCCTACTGAGTCAAAACCACCAGGCCGTTCATCAGACCAGCATTCACATACGAGCCCCTCAATTACACTCTCAATTACGGATACGGCATGGCCGCGTCCCGAATCGATCGGGGGGGACGGATCGGTTATAGCAAGAGCCACCATTGGAATATCTGTGTTGCCGCCCACGTTGAGGTTTCCAACCGTAAGGCCATGGGTATCTGAAATGCCACTTGTAAGACAGTATGTAATGGTCCGAATACCGGCATCATCATCATTATCATGGGATGTACAGTACTGTGATATTGTGGCATCCGTAATTGGGACCGGCATGGACAGATCCAATCCGCGCTCTGCAAGTTCTACTGAGACCTTTTCGATGTCATAGTATTGAAATACCACCGGGTTGGGATTTCGGTCCGACGCGGGTACAGAGTCGCCACCAAGTGGGCCGTCCGAATGTTCGGCATAATCACTCCCTGTTGCCAAGAGTCCCACAAATGAGACTGCCGCCGCCACTCCAAGAAAGATCGGCAGCATCACGATCTTTTTCATTGTTCAATTGTGGTTGTAGTCTAGAAAAGATAAGGTTTTGCAGCCGTTCTCATATCGAGATTATCTTCAGCTGTGATTCCCCGTCTATACCGTACATGTCTACAAATCCCGCAGTGACCTCCAGTATGTATGTGGCCATGCCGTCAGGGACCATGCTCTGGCACGCGGTGATCTCCACCACCGTCTTGCACGGTGGTACATCCTTCTCTATGTGTACCACCCTACCATCTGCATCAAACCATATCATGTCAAGGGAAAACTGCATGTTCAGCATCCACAGTGAGTACGTTCCGGGACTGTCAAAGACAAATATCATTCCTTGATCATAGGGCAGCTGGTCTTGGAACATCAACCCTCTCACCCGCCTTGGCTCTGTATCGGCAATCTGCACCTCCAATATCACGTCGTCTACTTGGATCATCCCCCTCGGAAACTCCACCGTCTCCAGCTTACTGTCCTGAGGTATGGAGTACAGGCCTATCACACCCACTATTACAGCCGCTATGGATATCGGAATGAGTACTTGGGCGCGTGTAGCCACGATCTGTGGCAGGCGGTGTCCGCTTAAAATTGTATACAAATACCATTCTTTACAGGTTACCTC
>RKRU01000195.1 GCA_007571225.1 Nitrosopumilaceae archaeon
GTAATCATCGTCATAGGCGCGATAATTGCATCTATGGCCATAGCCATGTACATGTACACCGAATACCAGACCAACTATGTCCAGGTTGCAGCCGGACAGCCAGTAATCGTGGGCCCCGTCGAGTACACCATAGAGTTTGATGGCACGCACATTGGAGACAAGGAGGAGGTACCCGAAAACATCTTTGTCATGATCGCGCTTACCGCAGAGAACAAGGGTGATGTGAAGACCCTGCTGTCAGGCGGCCAGTTCTACATAATCGGTGAGGACAAAAAGAGGCACCAGGCAGTATACGGTCAGTTCTCGTCTAAGGACCTGCTTGTAGAATGGCTGGAACCGGGCGACAAGGTGGAACGAAGTACACAGTTTGATATCCCGTACGACGAGAACACTAGGTACGACATACTCGTCAGGCCGCAAAAAGAGCAGTCGACTACTGATGTTGCATCAGTCTGTATAGCAAACTGCCAGCTAGAACAACCCTAAAACCCAGACCCGCGTGCATTATTCTGACGGTACTATTCTAGGCATCACGTATACGCTGACGGGTCTTATGCGAAATACGATGCGCCTCTCGCCGGGACGCTTGAATGGATAACTGTCCCGGTCCATGTACTGTCTTGTGAGACGGTCTGCGTGCACGTAATTATGATCTTCTACTATCTCCTCAACTACGCCCCGAATTGTTGCCATCTCCAAGGGATCTTCTGCTGAGGCCACTGAAATTGCAACACGGTTGTTCCTCAATACGTTTTTGTGCTTGACGCGCCCCTCTGCAGTATTTACCGTAATGCATCCGTCATCCTCACAGCCTGCCCAGACCGGCGTCACCTGTGGGGAACCATCGCCCATGACAGTTGCTAGATGTACTAAGTTGCGCCCAGAAAGGAGCTTAGTTACTTTAGGATCCATGTATTATGTACGTGCACGGCGTCATATCTATTGTTTTGGTTACAGCGAGTCGGTCTGCTGTGAGATCTGTGCATTATCTGTGGTGGATCCCTTGCGGTTTCTGCCGGATGCGGATTTTTTCGCATTTGAGCGTGGCCTTCGTGCAGTGTCTGGCCGCTTCTTTTCGTGTATCTGGTTCTGCTCAAGTATTTTTGTTACCGCCCTGTTTACTATCTCCACAACCATATATTCTGGATGTCCGGCCGGCTGCCGGCCGCCTTGCCCTGAGACGCGCAAATATAGATCTCCGACTGTCTCTCCAAGGCGTTCGGCCACACCGTCGATCATGTCGGCATGATCAACCTCAAAGTTCTCAGGCCCCTCAAAGTTCAGCAGTCTTGTTGATGTCCCATAATATTTTGTGACCCCGCCTCTAGATTCCACGACTTTTGTAACGTCTACCATGCCGGCATCCCTGAGAATCTTCAGATGATGCCTGACGGTGGAACCGGTCTTTTCGAATCCAGCCCTCTTTATCGCCACTACGATCTGGTCTGCAGACAGCTCCTGGCCGTACAGCATGGTTACGATCTTTGAGCGCATAGGGTCTTCCACCGCACGTGCCTGGCCGTTTGTGACCGTCATCGTTCGGCTTATCTGGATCTGCTTGTCTACTAGCGTTGCCACACATAACACTTGCAGAATCCACTAAAATAGATGCAAGTCACAATCTGTTGACCAGAGTGTAAATATTTTTAGCTTGATACGCATATTACTAAAAAACACGTAGCAGACCAACCCGACTTGTAGATGGAAATGTGTGGCAGATCAGAGTAACTGTTTACGTCTAGCATAAACAATTTGCCAAATTTGTGCCTAGAATCGGTCATTTCAGCGTGGGTGGGTGGGTGGAGCGTAAACGGTTACTTACTACGTTATGCGCGACACTTTTTGCAGAGGGCAGAAAATCCAAGTATCCCTAACTGTTTTTTGAGTCCAAAAACCTCGGCAGCAGAACTAGGTGTATCCGTACTGGCTCCGCACACATCACAGGCCTGTACGTATCTTATCTTTCCTGCAGATCTGATCGCATCGTCAAGGCGCATCCGTATATCGTCGTTTCCACGGATGACATAAGAGTGCCACACACCGTACCGTCCGTCAAGGTTCACCGCTCGTACCCACTTCTTTAGCGCATTATTTTTGGCCTTGTCTACATCATCGGTCTTGCCCTTGCCCTCTATTACAAGCGATACTCCGTTGTCAAGATGTGCCACAAAGTCCGGCTTGTAGATACGTTCCGTATCGTACTCTGGATGCAAGTATGGTACTACAAAGCCTGCCATATCGGACTTGGCCCATGATGTGACACGCTCTTCGTCGTCAAGGGCCCGTCCGATTATAATTTCAAGATCAGAGTCTGCAGTCATAAGATTCAGGTGTGTCTTTTTTGGCTGGAGTTGCCTCTTCTTTGTGGTGAATCTGCGCGGTATGTCAGTAGAGCCCGTCCCGTCAATTACGGCCTTGGGCTCAGATTCTGGCTCAACATCGGTGAGATGCGAGAATATCTCCTTGGATATTACATCACGGTATGCATACAGCATCTGGGCCAGTTCCTCCTCGTCAAGTCGTGTCTTGACATATTTTGCAACGTACTCCTTTACAATGGCCAATATGTCAAGAGTGATCTGCTGTGGGTTCCCGTTGTAGGGACTATGCGCGCTATGTGGAAGCTTGTCCAGCCGATTGAGGTTTCTCATTATACTGCGAAGTATGTCATATATGACAGTCTGCATGCGCGGGCTGGACGTAATCTCCCTACTCGTATCTGAGGCCACCCAGCCGTCCACTACTGGACCCACCACCACATGCGAGGGTGGTGGTGTATCGTCAAACTGCCGAGGCGTGACCCCGCTCCAATCCATATCCATGTGGACGGTTATGATATCTGTTATCTTAGATACTATGGGCCATGCTATGATGTGTTCGAGCTTGTCAGGATACACCTCACACGGCGGCTTAGGTGGCGAGGTGGGCTTGTTTGTACTTGTGGTTTCAGATAATATGCCGGCAAACGGCACTCCCAATACGCATACATATTCGGGCTCAAAGAGTCCGTCGCTGTTGGTAATGTCGTAGCTTGTGCGCCTCAATCCTCTTCCCACCACCTGCTCGCACAGCAGCTGCGACTTGAAGGCCCGAAGTCCCATGATGTGTGTTACGGTCCTGGCATCCCAGCCCTCAGTCAGCATGTCTACCGATACTATATTGCACACATTCTCTCCAGGCCTTCCAGGTTTGCCTACAGTGGATACCTTCTCGCGG
>RKRU01000185.1 GCA_007571225.1 Nitrosopumilaceae archaeon
CTTGCTCCATATCTCGCGCTCAAAGCGCTCAAGCAGTACCGCATCCACATTGTCGCCTTCCATGACTGCGGTTCAGACATTGCACATATAAAATATAACACTTCCAGATCGCAAGATTCGCGCCGATCTCAAAGAAGAATGCAGATCATAAAATGACATGTATCATTATGATCCAGTTCCCAGGCTTGCCTGAATGTTGTAGTAACCGTTTAGATTCGGCGCAGACAATCTACCAAACTTGTGTCTGGGATCAGTCATTCAGATACAGTGGGTCCAAAACAGACGTACTGCACCGACATGATTGGCTGCACATAGCATACTCCATTGGTTCTGGTATGTTTTTTGATATGCAGTTGCGCTAGAAGACATACCACAGTCAATACGAACTACCACAGGGATACCACATACAGTGCGTTACGCCTCTAGTACGCTCATGACCTTGTTTGGTATATCTGCAAGCCTGCTGACTGCAACGGTCTTTTCATATCCAAGGTGTCTCAGGTTGCCAGCTATCGCAGTAGCCCTTATGATGTTCGATCCCAAGCCGAGCGCGACCATGCTCACTCCCAGCCTTCTGATGTTCTTTATCATACCCCTTACCGCATCGGGGTCAGATGGTTCCCCGTCAGTCAGAGTCAGAAAGATGTCCGGGCTCCTTGACTGTAGTATAGGGAAGATCTTGTCATATACCTCTGCCAGCGGTGTAGAACCATTTGCAACCACGCGCGCCAACCTCTTTGCAGTTATGGTGTTCCACTTTACGTTCTCAGGCTTTATGGACCAACAGACCACCGACCTTGCCTGCGTACTGAATGCGTACACGGAAAACCCGACCCTCAAAAACGAGAGTACCTCGCAGAGCGCAAGGGTGGCCTTTTTGTACTCACAAGAGTCCGGTGCAATCGACGACGAGTGATCCAGTAGTATCATGATGCGAGTCTTAATGGACTGCCTAGCATCAGTAATGAACGGCCCGTACCCCTCTATGTAGCTCTCCCCGTCAAACTCCTCGCCGGCCACAGGCATGTGCACTTCCCGCCACCCGTTCTTCCATTCTTTGAATCTGGCCTTGAGCCCGTTGATGAGTGCCGCATCATATATCGACGACTCGTTGGCGCCACCGGCAGCCGGAGTTTTAATTCCCACGGGCTCCTCTGCCAGCCCCTTGTTCTCGGTCTTTTGGTTCTCGTCTAGCAGCGTCACGTACTCGTCGTACACCTCCCCGTCCCCTCGGAGTATCTCTGCAGGGTCAGAGCCCATGCCGTCCTGCCGGCCATAGTCCTTTTGTGCCACTATACGCAGCACCTTTAGCATCTCCTTCTCGTCGAGCGCCATGCCCGCCCGCATGAACGGCAGCGAGACTGGAATAGTCATCAGCGAGTCGATCTCAAGCACCATTATTATCCGGCCCACGTGCTCCTCCACCCAGCCAGTACTCCTACCTTCGGCTACTGCCCTGCGGATCACATCACCTGCAATCTTAGAGGCTTCTGTTATGCGCCTCATGTGGCTCTCCTGTAGCTGGCCCTTTATGGCGCCAAACATGAGGTCCTGATAAAAGGCCTCCACCATACGGGCCCTGCCGTACACCTCATGAAGCTGCGGCCTCTCCACGAGCATGTGTGCGCGAAACATTACAACCTCGTTCTCCATCCCGCGCCACATCTTGAGCCCCACCTGCTCCACCCTGCAAGTCTCCATGGCATTGAGTATAAAGCCAAAGGCGTGATCATTGCTTAGGATCTTTTGGCAGTGCCTCACCCTTATCGACTCGTACCACAACGAGGTGCGAAACTGTCTATACCGCTGAAACCCGTCGCCGGTCCTTTTATCTGGAGGGGCAATTGATATGCGGTTCTCACTCAACCGGGTGCGCGTCTCAGTCATGCGCTCAGACATCTCCACCATCACATCGTCATTTCCAGACCACCTTCTTGCAAGGAATGTCGATATCTCCACTAGGGAGTCAGGCGACATGTGCTGGCGGTCTGCTGCATGTATGGACATCTAGCGGCCCACTCCTATTCCCGCTCCTACTGTCGTCCCAGACGCACCAGTAGATGCAGCAGTCGTCGTCGTCGTCGTCACGCCCGAACGCCCGAACATCGAGGTTATCACGTCGTTCACCTTCTGGTGCTCGATCTTGCCCCACTGTGCATATACGTTGCCAAACACCCAGTCGGCCGCCTTTCTTGCCAAAACCCCCCTGCCCAAGAGTATTCCAAATGCTATCGTCTCCCTGAGACTTGGAGAGTAAAAGAGCTCCTCCACTGCGGCCGCCTGCCTCAGCGTGTTTGCCAATCTGATCGCCTGCATCAGGTCACCGTCCATGCCGCCGTGCGCAGTACCTATATGTCGTCTTATAATGTCAAGCTCCACCTCTTCGGGGGGATACTCCAGTATGACGCGTACGGGAAACCTGCTCAACAGCTGCGGGGGAAGCTCCTTTGTACCGCTGTGCGTCAGCGGGTTTATCGAGGCCACTACAAACCACCTGTCGTGCGCCCGTACAGTCTCACCTGATGCAGCCTCCTTTAGCACCAGCTGGCGCCGATCGTCGAGTGCCTCGTCAAGCCTGATCAGTACGTCCGCTTCGGCCGCGTTGATCTCATCTAGATACAACATGCCTCCGTTTCGCATGGAGCGCACCAGAACCCCCTCGTCGAACGTAACGTCCCCTCCACTGAGGGTCTTTGCCCCGACTAGGTGGCTCTCGCGGGTCCTGAGGCTAAAGTTGATCGACTCTAGGGCGCCCGCATTTTGATCCTCCATACTGCGCGCAAACTCCCTGACAAGCGATGTCTTGCCGGTACCCTTGGAGCCTATCACAAGTACGAACAGGCCCGCCTCGTACGCATTGCGCAGTATCTCAAGCGAGCCGTTCCAGTCTAGATACCGGGCATCCAATTGTAGTCACTCCTCTGCCCCTGCAACCATTATACACAACGCCTCAGTTCCCAAAGGTCGCCACCTTTGCAAACGCGGCATCCATCCTTGCGTGTAGTTTCTTGTGCCACGCATCAAAACCAAAAGGCGTCTTGGGGAAGTTCCGATAGTGATCAACTAGCCATGCGTTCTCCTTTGAGGTAAACCGCAGGCCTTCTGCCACGGTACGGTTCATGGCGCCCCGAATTATCATACCCAGCTTGCCCAGACCAGAAAAGTCTGGATGCTCCCCCTTACTAATGGACTCTACGTCCATGTTGCC
>RKRU01000039.1 GCA_007571225.1 Nitrosopumilaceae archaeon
AAAAAAGATCTCTTTAGCAGTACAACATGGGGTTTTCAGTCGTGTTTAAGTGCATATGACAGGGGTGTCAGATCCATATAAGGACAGGTGAAGTCATACTCAAAAACTACCTAGATCCAGATCTAGACATTATGATGTGATTCTAGAACCGGATCCCGCTCGCAAGATTGGAATGATCAGTATTTGGACCACCTGTGTGAATTTTTAATCCTATGTTTGACAATATGGCTTGAGATCAACTGACCTTATGGGTATCGTTTACGTCCCCCACGCATGAATGACTGTTTCTAGGTACAAATTTGGCAAATTGTTTACGCCAGACGTAAACAGTTACGACCATTTGGTTGGATAACAACTATCATTCTCTAAATCACATGTACATACTGAAATTCATATTTCTAACTATCGAAAACAGATCGATCCATACAAATAACAACAGTCTGTTCCCATAATATGACCAAGAACAGGCTTGCCGTGGAGACCAGTCCATACCTGCTGCAGCATGCAGACAATCCAGTAGATTGGTATGCGTGGGGAGACGAGGCCCTCAAAAAGGCCGTAGATGAGGACAAGCCGATATTTCTAAGCATAGGATACAGCTCCTGTCACTGGTGCCATGTCATGGCACACGAGTCGTTTGAGAGCGAGGAGATAAGCCGCGTCATGAACGAGAATTTTGTAAATATCAAGGTGGACCGTGAGGAACGTCCCGACATTGACGACATATATCAAAAGTCCTGCCAGATGACGACGGGGCAGGGCGGATGGCCCCTCAGCGTCTTTCTTACCCCAGATCAAAAGCCGTTTCACGTAGGTACCTACTATCCTCCATACGACTCGTATGGAAGGCCTGGATTTGGAAGCGTGTGCAGGCAGCTTGCCCAAGCATGGAAGGAGCGCCGGCGCGATGTGGCCGCGCGCGCCGACGAGTTTGTAGATGCGCTACAGAAGAACGAGCAAGCATCAGCTCACACACATCAAGACAGGGCGGACCGTAAACTCAAGTTTGATAGAATTATGCTTGACGAGGCGGCCATGAACCTGTACAACAGTGCAGACTCCACATATGGTGGATTTGGCTCTGCCCCAAAGTTTCCAAACTCGTCTGGCATATCATTCCTGCTCAGATATGCGACGCTCTCAAACCAACAGGGCATTCTAAAATTTGCACTAAAGACATTAGAGAAGATGGCACGGGGCGGAATATTTGATCAAATTGGTGGCGGATTTCACAGATATGCAACTGATGCAAGATGGCTAGTACCCCACTTTGAGAAGATGTTGTACGACAATGCATCCATACCCGTAAACTATGCTGAGGCCTATCAGATTACAGGGCAGGAATTTTATCTCGACATAATGCAGAGGACGCTTGATTTTGTACTGCGCGAGATGAGGTCGCCTGAAGGGGGATTCTACTCTGCATACGATGCAGACTCCGAGGGCGTGGAGGGAAGATACTACACTTGGAAGAAGAGCGAGATACTTTGCATACTGGGAGATGGCATCGATGCGGATCTCTTTTGCACATACTATGACGTAACCGAGGGCGGCAACTGGGAGGGGGAGACCATCCTGTGCAACAACTTGGCGCTCTCCACAGTAGCATTCAAGTTAGGCATGACAGAGCAAGCTGCAAAAGAGTCCATTGCAGCATCATCTACAAAGCTTTTGGCCGCGCGCTCACAGCGTACCGCACCGGGCCTTGACAGAAAGGTACTGGTTTCATGGAACGCAATGTTCATAACGGCGCTGGTAAGGGGATACAGGGTTTCTGGCAACGTTAGGTATCTTGAGGCTGCCAAACAAGCCATATCATTCATTACATGCAACATGTGGAACGGCTCGAGGCTGCTGCGCACATACAAAGATGGCAGGGCCAAGATAAACGGCTACCTCGAAGATTATGCATGTCTTGCTACTGCCCTCCTAGATCTCTTTGAGGCCGAACCGGATTATGCGTACGTGGAGCTTGCAGTAAAACTTGGAGGCATTCTCTCATCCCAGTTCTGGGATCCTGACAAGGGAGGCTTCTTTATGACATCGGAGGGACACGAGCATCTTATAATCAGGCCACAAAACCGTTACGACCTGTCAATACCATCAGGCAACTCCGTTGCAGCCCACGCAATGCTCAAGCTGTACCACATTACCGGAAAAGGGGAATTTCGGGACATATGTAATGCCGCGGCCGAAAAGCAAGCACAGGCAACCGTAGAGAACCCGTTTGCGTTCGGATATATGCTTAACGTGATATCGACCATTTACAGTGGGCCGCGCGAGATAACCATACTCAACACCACAGACCACAACATCTGCAACACCATCTTCCGATCGTACCTGCCAGACGCGTTTGTAGTAACCATACACAGTACAGAACAGCTTGAAAGACTCTCAGGCTACCCATTCTTTGCAGACAAGAGGTTTGATCCAGAGACCACGGTATACGTATGCCAGAACTCCGTCTGCTCCCTGCCCATGCGCAAGATAAACGACATAATGTCGGCCCTAAAGCTTTCTAAAAGTTAGCTCGATTATATCGCCCACCTGTGGCCTGTTCATTGAGACGTATCTAGATACGGGCATCGATACTGTAACCTGCGTCTGCTGGTAGGATTTTATCTTTATAGTCGGTTGCGCATGTAGTATGGCCTTTAACAGTGGCATTACCTGATCCTTGGTATCGCCGTCAAGTGTCTTGGAGACATGCTCCAGTATCATCTGCTTTTGTGTTATTGACTCTGTAGATACATTCTCAATCAGGGTCAGCTGTATTATTTTTCCATTGTCAACAATCTGCGTGATCTTAAATGTATCCTCGGCAGTCATGTCAGGATGCATAACGGTTTATAATTTATCTCTAACGAACAACCACATTCGTGTCACTCCTGTTCTGTCGTAACTGTTTATGTCCCGCGTAAAAAATTTGCTAAATTTGTGCCTAGAATAGGTTTCAGGCGTGGTGAGGGACGTAAACGGTTACCTTTACAGTCACAAAGTGTTTTCCCACCATGTCAAAATATTCCTGATGGGTATGACTTCACCTGTCCTGCCTAGTACAAAAAATGACTGTAAAAAAGATCTCTTTAGCAGTACAACATGTAACACTTCGTGACTATGAAGTTCGTCGTGATGAGCAAAAGAAAATGTCACTAAGAACTGAAAAATTTTTTGACAATGAGGATTAAACTCAGATTTCA
>RKRU01000196.1 GCA_007571225.1 Nitrosopumilaceae archaeon
GGACTCATCCTTGATGCGTTCCTTTGTGGGTCTGCCATACGCTTTGGACTCATCCTTGATGCGTTCCTTTGTGGGTCTGCCATACGCTTTGGACTCATCTCTGACGTTGTCTCTTCTGGCATCTTCACGCCAGTCTGTACTGCTGTTGTTCCTGTTTCTTGCAATGAGTCTGGGAATTATGCGGGAGAGTGGTATTGCAAGGAATACCAAGTATATGGCCCACCAGTACTCTCCCAACGACATATTATGTCTGTGGCAGAGTCACTAAAATTATTAACTGTAGGTGTGCGGCTTGGGACAACACTGGTCGTATCTGTTTACGCCCCCCACGCCCAAATAACCGATCCTAGACACAAATTTGGCGAATTGTTTACGCTGGCCGTAGTGCTTCTCATTGGGTTTGTGTGTTTTTTGGTATATTACTCCTAGAAAATGTACAATTATTAATGAGAATTACTATATAAACAGTTACCGCTGGTCCTTTAGCGGCAAAAGGGCTGAACAACGCCAGGTCCTTTAGCGATCTGCTAATGAAACGCAGTGATATCCCGCAGAAGCGCGGCAAAAAGGTTGGACAACACCATATCCTTTAGCGGCAAAAGGGCTGGATAACGCCTTGACGTGAGATAGAATAATAAGTCAGGAATCTGCCCTCCAAGTTGAATGTCAAGATACCAGTCATCTGGGACAAAGGTAAACACAAATGCCGCCAAGGGTGTCATGTTGGGCATTATAGTATTGATTGTCATCGGGGTTGTAGTCTTTGCGTCCGTCAAAATTGTGGATGCTGGACACAGGGGTGTACTGTTGCACTGGAATGCAGTGGATCTCTCACAACCCCCACTTGATGAGGGACTGCACTTTGTCGTTCCGTTCCAAGATGATGTTGTAGCAATAGAGGTGCGTACGCTAAAGTATGAAAAGGAGACTAGGAGTGCCTCCAAAGATCTTCAGACCGTAGAGACCACCGTTACCGTAAACTACCATCCACACAAGGAGTCGGTTCACAGACTGTACAAGAACCTAGGTCTTGATTATGAGAACAGGGTCATACAGCCGGCCATTGAGGAGACGGTAAAGCAGGTCACTGCAAACTATAATGCTGAGGAGCTCATTACAAAGAGGCCGCTGGTAAAGCAGGACATCGAGTCGTCTATTCGTGAGAGACTGACGCAGTTTGAGGTTGTAACGGAGGTCATCTCCATTACGGACTTTGAATTCTCACCACTCTTTGCACAAGCAATTGAGGCAAAGGTGGAGGCAGAACAAAAGGCACTAAAGGCGGAGAACGACCTGCTAAGGATAGAGGTAGAGGCCAAGCAGAGGGAGGCCAACGCAATCGGTGTGGCAAACGCGAACATAGCAGAGGCCAAGGGTGAGTCAGAGGCAATTGGAATCATCAACAAGGCGCTGGCAGAAAACCCCAACTATCTGGAGTGGCTAAAGACCAAGTCTTGGGACGGCAAGCTGCCGCTAGTCGTAGGTGAGGGCAGCACTCCGTTCATACAGATTCCAATCACGCCGTAGATATGGTCATGCCTGTCCGTCTTGGATCCAGTATACATTAGTCATACTGCACTATGGGGCCCTCTTGGCGGGCCGGTGTGGTTTTTGGTAACTGTGTAGTACTGCAGCGGCCCTAACACCTCTGCACAGTCGATGCGCCGCATGGGTGTAGGGGCCGCCTGTACCACACGCACTTGTACCACATACAATAACAGTGAAATATCCATGGTGACAAATTATATTGTGGTATCCGTTATTGTAATTCCGATCATCGTAGTCCTTATAGTCGGCATGGTGGGGTATCTGGTATACAGGTATGTCGTACTGGATATGTCGTGCAGGCGGGCCGTACTAAACACCCTCCACAGGTACAACATAGAAAAGACTCCGGCACAGATAATACGCGAGTACCACAGACTGAAGGGGGAGTCGCTCTCCGACAAGGAGGTTCACGGCCTAGTAAAGGACTATATGCGTAACGAGCCGGATCAGTTCCTTGTCATGTATGACGCAATCCGGGAGCATCCCGGGCGTGATGGTGGTGGACAGTGAGTGTCTTGGGCCGATTCTCTCCAAAATAAGTGACCCGGCTAGGATCACAGCTACAACAACATCAAACACACAAAAACGAGATGATTTCAACGCTAGTCATCTCATCACAAAATCAATTATGCAATCTATGGCATTTGGTATGACTTCACCTGTCCTGCCTAGTACAAAAAATGGCTGTAAAAAAGACCTCTTTAGCAGTACAACATAGGTTTTTCAGTCGTGTTTAAGTGCATATGACAGGGGAGTCAGATCCATATAAGGACAGGTGAAGTCATACGGCATTTGTCGGATCTTAATCTACAACACAATCAGACCAAGATCTGTCATATTTTTTTGAGTCATTATCTGATATTGCCATGTCACGTATTTTGGTGAGAATCCTGCGGCCGCATACTGTAGTCGCAGCAGGGCCTTTAGCATCTTCAAACATAGCATGCAGGTGTAATGGTGAATCCTGCGGCCGCATACTGTAGTCGCAGCCGGGGCACGGCCCGCAAGGACCACCTGCATTTACATACACCAAAAGATCAAAAACCGTGTGGCTGTCGGATGCTTTGGGATGATCCTGTCGCCTGCGGCATCGTAAAGTTCCCCACGACACTGCCGAGTTGCAGTGGACTCAAAAAATCAGATAATTCTGGGACGTACAGAATTCTAGGTAATGTGCGGTGATTCAGTATCTTTTGGTGGAGCCTTCTAGCGCTCCAGAGTCGCCATGTATTCTATCTATGTGTCTTGAAAGGGCGTTTTTGTCGTCAAAGTCGGAGTTGCAGTAGGGGCATATGATTCGGTCCATGCGCTGTTATTCGATGTCTGGATATTTAACATGTTGGATTGGGGAGAAGGAGAAGGAGAAGGAGGAGGAGGGTGTGGCACGGCCACGGTGGCTCGATGGATTATGCGCACACCTGCCCTGCTACAGGACTGCTAGTCTGGGCCCTTACATAATCACAATGATGTTGTGACATGCGATAACTATGCTCAGTTGGAAAGTATTATGATTATTTTATGGGTTTTTTAAAGTGAACTGGCGGGAATTATATACGAAAAGTCATTCATGCCTGCCAGTGTAACCGTTTACGTCCCCCACACCTGAATGACCGATTCAAACAGTTACTTGTCAGTAACGA